>CAIOSL010000097.1 GCA_903861015.1 uncultured bacterium | reverse complement strand
TGAACCTTGTCGAACAATTCTTTTGTTATTATTGGTGTATGTTTACCGTTGTACCAGTTTCCGCTGCCGACCGGGTATTCGAATTCGCCGTAATAAAATGGATTTCTTAAAATTAGATAAATATTGCCCAGCACTAAAAATTTTCCAGCTTTGGGTTAAATCCACTAATCCTAACTACAGTCGCCAAACTAATCGCCACCATCGTCACCCTGGTTTGGAACTACCTAACCTACAGCAAATACGTTTTTAATAAGCCAGCCTAGAAGTCTCGGTACACTTCTTTACGATGAGCTACTTTAATGATTAAAATTATTAATTCTCCCGACTTGATACTATAGATAATTCGATAGTCGGCATGTCGAATTCTGTATAAATCACTAGATCCGCGCAACTTAACCGAACCGTTAGGTTGCGGATTACCTGCCAACGCCATAATTTTTGATACTATAGCAACTCGAATATCATGTGGTAGTTTTTTTAATTCTTTTACAACTGATTTTTTATAATTCAGTTTGTACATAACAATCTTATAGTAAACCTTCGGCTTTAAATGTAGCTACCAGGTCATCGAACGAATAACTTGGCTCAGACTCTCGGGCTTTTGCATCCTCAATATCTTCCAAGTCCTCTAAGATCTGATATTTAACCGCGTCTTCAATTAACTTCGAGACACTCTCGTCCGAATCAAAAGCACGCAGCTTTAACGCCCTAAAGATCGTATCATTGATTGTAATTGTAGTACGCATTGTCAATTCTCCTTAGGTACACTATAGCATACATGCATCAAAGCATCAATATGTACATAGAGTAATCGATGTCTGTTTCTAACGGTGTTATAATTGATCCAATGAGTCACATCGCCATTGATGCCCGTATTATCAACAGCTCGACCGGCACTTACGTCGAGCGGCTGTTGCATTATCTGGAAAAGATCGACAAGGTTAATCAATACACCATTCTGGTCCTGGCCAAAGATAAAGATTACTGGCAGCCAACCAATGCCAATTTTACAGTCCAGGTTGCGGATTTTGCCAATTATTCGCTTGCCGAGCAGATCGACTTCAAGGTTTTTCTCGACCGGCTGTCGCCCGACCTGGTTCACTTTTGCATGCCCCAACAGCCGATTTTGTATAAAGGCAAGCACGTCACCACGTTTCACGACCTAACACTGATAAAAACCTATAATTCCGACAAAAACTGGCTGATATTTCACATCAAACAACTGGTCGGACGGTTTGTTTTTAAACAAGTCGCCAAATCTAGTCAACACATCATCACTCCAACCAAATTCACACGCGACGAGCTAATCAAATTCGCCCACGTTTCCGAAAGCAAAATAACCGTTACTTACGAAGCAGCCGATGTCTTTGTCGACCAACTGGTCAAATACGACCATCCCTATAAAGATTTTATTTTATATGTCGGCCAGCAGAGTGACTACAAAAACATCCGTCGCCTGGCCGAGGCCCACCAGCGATTACTGACCAAATATCCCGACCTGGGTTTAATCTTGGTCGGCAACAAGAACGCCAGTGCTTTAAAAAACGAGAAATACTTTAGCGACAAAGATTACAAAAACATAACCTTCACTGGTTTTTTGCCTGGCAGCCAACGCGACTGGCTGTATACTAACGCCGTCGCCTACGTCTTTCCGTCGCTTATGGAAGGCTTCGGCTTGCCTGGGCTAGAGGCGATGGGGTACGGAGCGCCCGTTGCCAGCAGCAACGCCACCTGTCTGCCCGAGGTTTATGGTGACGCCGCCGCCTATTTTAACCCGCTCGACAGCTGCGATATAGCCAAGGCAATCGATTTGATCATATCCGACCCCAATTACCGCCAACAGCTAATCGATAAGGGTCACAGACAAGTCAAAAAATATTCGTGGTCACAAATGGCCAAACAAACAAAGAGCGTCTATGACGACGCTCTTAAAAAGTAATCTTGGCGGTTTTTTAGCTGCCGGCCTGAGCAATTGTCAGTTTACGATCATAACCCTCGCCCTCAGAAAAGGTGCGAATGTCGCTGTATTCGCTGGCAACCTGGTGGACGATTCTCCGATCAGCCGCGCTCATACTCACGATATGTGAATCGCCAGTTCGACGAACTTCCTCGATCCATTCGCGCGCTTGTTTAGCAATGCGGTCAGCTCGCTGTTTTTTGTAGTCAGCAACGTCGATATTCACTCGGGATATTGCCGCCTCTTTGTTACGAAGAATCGTCGAAACAATATACTGCAAGCTACGCAAGGTCTCGGCATTACGACCGATCAACAAGCTGTTTAATTCATTAGAAGGCACCGATAGTTCAATAACTTCGTCATCACAAGTCGATGAAACCGTTAAATTTGCTCCAAAAAACGACAGCAAATCTTCTAGATATTTTTGTGCAAACCGAATCGATTCTTCTTTATTCATAATTTCTCCCTTCGCTTATTATGCCTCGACGACGTATCTTTGGCAACGATCCGAGTGATCTTGGCCTCGCTAGCCCTACCGGCTCGCTCCTTGGCGGTAATCGCCTTGGTTGGCGCAGTCGCCTGGTCGGCCACCGCGATCATTTCATTAGTGTCTTGCTTTAGGATTCGCCCCTGTTGGAACAAAGCGACAATGTTCGATACGGTGTAGTAAAGTACTAGAGCGCCAGGCAAATTGACCATCACAAAGAACAGCATTATCGGCAAGAACTTAACCATCTTGCTCATCACTACCGCGTTCAATTCGCCTTGGCTGGCCTGTTTGCCGTCCGAAGCTTCGCTCAAGATTTGGCGCAGAGTTTTGTCCGATTGCTGCTTTGGCATAGTCTGTTTGGACATAAAATACTGAGTTACCGACGAAGCTAGCGCCAAGATCAAAATGGCGATATTTACCTGGCCCGATTCAAAAGCGTGCTTGGTTATATCCAAAAAGCCCAGCATATTCTCGTTAAAGTTGCTCGGGTTAGCGATCAAATCTTTGATTGGGCCGACATCTTTCAAAAAGCCGTAGGTAAAGCCAGCGATCTGGTCGCGATGTGACGTAAAGATCTGGACCACCTGAAACAGCGCAATAAAAATAGGAAACTGGATGAACAAAATTCCAATCGAGCCAAACATACTAACATCGTGTTTTTTGTACAATTCCATCATCATGGCGCCCTCAAGGCGTTTGTCGCCGTTGGCTTGCTTTTTGATCTTGACCAGTTCGGGTTGCATACGCTGAATAGCGCGAGTTTGGTGAAGCTGCTTTTTAAGTAGCGGCAACATCAAAAAACGTACAATAATCGTAAAAATCACCAAAGCAACGCCAAAATCGCCGCCAGGTATTAAACTATAAATTCCCAAAAGCAAGTTAAAGATTGGCTGGACAACAATACTATCAAACATATCAGCGATTTAATAACTCCAAAAACTACTAATTATGCCTTATATTATATCAGCTTTGGAGTATTTAATATATTAACTAATTAATATTAGGTTGGTTTACCAGCTGGTTGATTTCTTGGACAAAGTCACCGTGATCCATCGTCAGCAGTTCGGCCGCCGAGACAATAACCACCACGTCATGCGACTTTTCTAGCCCCAGCAGCCACGGCCGTAGATATTCGTATATCCGACGTCTAATCCGGTTGCGACTAACCGCACTCTTAACTACCTTTTTACTAATAACTACCGCCAGGCGCGAAGTCCGACGATGTGGATTACCGATATATTTCAAAACCGCCACACGCGACCGAACCGCTGTGCCGTTTTTGTAGACATAACTTAAACTGTTATGTCCATGAAATCGATTACTAAATGGAATCATTGTTTTAATTATAGCCTAAGATAAGCCCGAGATAAAAAAATGCTGCAGTATTTCTGCAGTATTGATTTGGTATTGTTATACCGTTAGTTTTGCACGGCCTTTAATGCGGCGCCTTTTTAGGACTGCGCGTCCAGCCTTGGTTGCAATACGTGCACGAAAACCGTGAGTTTTTGCACGGTGACGTGTATGTGGTTGGTAGGTTCCTTTTGTTGACATATCTTTAATAGTGTATCTAATTAACGATCATTTGGCAAGGTTTGACTTGAATTATCAGACAATGGATTGTTTGGTATATAAAAGTTTTCCACACAATTGATACTACTATCCACAGTTTTACAGAGGTGGACGACGATTGTGTATAACCCATACCCCTATTCTGCTGTCACTATTAGGGCTAGCTGTGGGTTGTGGAAAACTCTCGAATTACGTATACTTATAGGTAATAAAGGTTGTTTATAAGTGAGAGGGACTAGGGTTATGAACCACGCGTTGTGGCAAAGTGTATTAGGAGAAATCGAACTGACGGTCTCTCATGCCACATTTACGACCTGGTTTAAAAACACCGAGTTGATCGAGTGCAGCGATACCGGTGTGGTTATCTTGGTACCCAACATCTTTGCCAAGAAGCAGTTTGAGGTCAAATTTAACAACCAAATCAAGGAAGTTCTGATTAAAAACGGCGCTTCGGTCAACCAAATAACCTACGTAATCAACACCTCAACCAAAAACAATCGTCAAAACCGCGAAACAACCGTCGCCAGCAAATCTACAACCGCTGACGACCTTTTGCCAACCAATCGCTCATCTCAAGGCAACAACAGTAACTCACCTGCCCCTGTTGGCGGTTTAAACCCGCGCTATACCTTCGATAACTTTATCGTTGGCTCCAGCAATGACCTGGCTTATACCGCCAGTCGCGCCGTGGCCGCCAATCCTGGCACCAAATACAACCCAATTTACCTATATGGCGGCGTCGGCCTTGGCAAAACCCACCTTATGCAGGCAATCGGCAACGAAATATTACATAACGACCCCCAAAAACGAGTCGTTTATATCAGTTCTGAAACCTTCGTTAATGAATTTTTGGACCACATCCGCTTCAAGAAAAAAGGGTTTTCCGAAAAATACCGTAATGTCGACGTCTTGATTGTTGACGATATGCAGTTTATTGCCGGTAAAGAAAAAACTCAAGAAGAGTTCTTTCATACCTTTAATCACCTACACCAAAACAACAAACAGATCATTATCAGCAGCGATAAGCCGCCAAAAAGCATCCCAACCCTAACCGAACGTTTGCGCAGCCGATTCGAAATGGGAATGGCGATCGACATCCAGTTGCCCGACTTTGAAACCCGTTGCGCCATCTTGAATATCAAGGCTTCACTGTCTGGTATTAACCTGGGTCGCGACACCGTCGAGTATCTTGCCACTAATATCAAAACCAACATTCGCGAACTCGAAGGCGCCCTTAACCGCCTGCTGGCCTACGCCGAGATGCGTGGTGTCGAGCCCGACATCTCGACTGCCGAAGGTCTATTGGGTAACATTCGCCACTCTCGTCCACAACATATATCCAGCAAACAGATCATCGATCGAACCGCCAAACATTTCCAACTTGATGTCAGCGAAATCTGCAGCGAAAAGCGTGACAAACATATTGTTGTACCGCGTCAAATCGCGATGTATCTTTTGCGCAGCGAACTTCATCTTAGTTTTCCTAAAATCGCCAACGAACTTGGCCGCAAAGACCACACCACCGCCATTCACTCGATCGAAAAAATCGAAAAAGCCATCAAGCTTGATTTCATGATTCGCGAACAAGTTGCCTCAATTCGGGAGAAACTCTATGCCTAGCGTAACAATTTCACCCTGTGCAAAATATGCGAACAACCAGCGACTAACCAACCGTAAAACCAACGACAAACCTTCCACAAACCACAAACCAAAACCAATACCAGTAAAATAGGTAAAAAGATCACCCTCCCGATCTTATATTTAAAGCTGT
>CAIOSL010000096.1 GCA_903861015.1 uncultured bacterium | reverse complement strand
TGATGAATATGGTTGGCATCCCGACTTTAAATCGATTTATCAGGCCAGAATGACCAATACTCATCCGGGCCCATTGCCCGAAACCACAGATACTTAAGGTATTTACACTTCACAGCGGGTTTTGAAGTTGGGCATGTTCGGGATTGGTGCATCCAGGTATACGATGCATCTGGTATCGAGCGGAATTGATCTGGGGCCGATCGTGGCCGAAAGCCCAGTCGACGTACTGGCCGACGATACGCCAGAGAGTTTGTTCGCCAGGGTTCAAACGGTCGAAAAGCGTCAGCTGCCGATTATGCTGGGTGAGTTTTTGGCCAAACAGCATGAATACCTAAATAAGTAACCAAGACTTGTCTGACCAAATTGTCACCCCTTAAACCTTATGCTATGATTACTGTAGAACGATAAAATGTGAGGGTAGATGAGTAAAACAGCAATTGATCGTAGCGGCCGTCGATTTGAATGGAGTTTTAGGCTGCCTTCGCGTAGGGCGGTTACTATTACCGTCGTGACGATCATACTGGTGGGTATTATTGGATTGGCGGCTTGGTGGGTGCAGCTGTCGAATGTTAACAGCAGTATTAATCGCGACCAATACCAAGCTGTTATATTGACTAATGGTCAGGTTTATTTTGGCAAACTAACCGGGCTGAGTAGCGGTTATTTGCGGCTGACCAACGTCTATTATCTGCAGTCTAAAACTACCAATGTTATTGTCAACTGGACCGATCTGCAGCAAATCAATAAGACTGGCCAAAGCGTTAACGACTTTCAGTTGACCAAGATGGGTGTTCTAGAGATTCAGGGGCCGACCGACGAGATGATTATTGATAAAGACAAAATGCTGTTTTTTGAAAACCTCAACAAAGATGGCCTGGTTTCGCAGTCGATAATCAAAGATCAAACCCAAAAATAATCCTATGAGTTTTGTTAAAACCATTAAAAGCGCCATCAAAAGTTCGTTGATCTTGTTGATGGTGATTGTCGCTGCCGCGTCTGCCTACACCTGGTATACGGGGCGTAACATTGCCAAAGATCTTAACTCGGTGGCGATTGCTGACCCAGTTGCTGCCAGGCCAATATCGATGGCTAAACATGTCCGAACTTCGCCCGATGCGCCGGTAGGTGTGTCGATTCAGGTATTGACGTCACCAATTATGCCGGGCGATCAGGCAAGTGTAACGATCAAAACCAACCCCTATGCTAACTGTAATATATTGGTAACATATAACAAGATTGCGGCAGTTGATGGAGGTTTAGTAGCGCAGGAAGCCGACGATTATGGTGTGGCTAGTTGGTCGTGGACAGTCGGTAGCAATACACCACTGGGCAAATGGCCGGTCAAAATAACCTGCGCAACAGCAGTTAAATCCGGTATGGTAATTGGTGGTCTGGTTGTGTCAAATCAGGTCGAAGAGCCCTAGTTATAGATTAGACGGCATCAGCAAGCCGTGGTTTTTAAGAACTCGTTTTTCACGGACTTCGCCTAACCAAAAACTAACCACAACAGCGATTATGCCAACGTATAGTGGCCACAGCATTAACAGCGTACTGGTATTTTCGGTGGTGGTCGAGGCGCTAGCGATGATACTGGGTTGGCCGTTAACAATCACAGCAACCGACAAGAATGCTATGTTGCCAGCGGTGTCACTGGCCTGAATGTCCATCTGGTAGATACCAGCTTTGGCGTAAACGTGATTGGCGGTAAAGTCGGCATTGTCGTTGCGGGTTATAACGCTGTTATTGGCGTCGCCCCACTGAACGTTAACGGCATACGGCCCGGTACCACCCAGTATGCTTATTGGTACGGTTAACTCTTTGCCCGGAAAAACACCTCGATAGACCGCATCGGTACTTAAAACCAATTGTGACCCAAAGTCGAGGGGTTTTAGTGGATTAAACTGGGTCGGTAGGGCGTCATAGTAAACAGTTACGATATTTGAATCTGGCCCAGGCTGATTAAGTGCATCGTATAACCTGGCGATTAATATATTTTTGCCGATCAGCAGGTCGATATCAATCGTAAACGTGCCAGATTCGGTACAGACGGTTGATCCAGCAAAGATGTCGGATTTATATACCTCGACCAACATATTGGCGGCGCAGGTACCTGCAACAGTCACTGGAGAAGTTGTAAAACGTTGTTGATCCCTGGGTGTGTTTATGGTACCAGATACGGTTGGAGCGGGGCTGGGCATAATGCCGGTCAAGCCAATTGAGCTTGGGATTGGTGGCGGACTGGCGGCATACGATGTAAAAGCTATCATCGGAATAGCAGTTACGGCCAAAACAACACCCAAAACCAAGTACGAAGTGTGCTCGTGTGGTCGCAGTCGCCAAGTATGGTGATGTTGGCTTAGTTTTAACCAGCTTATCATAAACTATATTATACCATTATGTTTATGCTATTTTGGCTTGTTTTGGTTTTGCGACAGGTTAATAATGTAGCGGTTGTATCGTCGGATCAGATAGCGAATGCCATAGAAACTGCCGACCAGGCTGGCAATAACAGCGGCAATTAGGGTGTACGGTATAACCCAAAAGTTTATTTTTTGGGTCAAGGCTTGTTGATTGGCGCCGTAAGTTAATTTAAGTTCGGCGGTATATTGACCAAATAATATTCGATCGCCGATAGTGGCACTGTCGAGCGGCTGTTCGAACTTGCGGATGCTGTCGGGCAAAACGTTACTGGATGCCAAGTTAACGTTAACGGCTGCAATAGTACTGCCAAACATGTCGGTAACTATAACTTGACCGGTTGGTTGTTCAAAGACGTTACCGGTGTTTTTGATTCGCTCGACAAAGCTTAATGGGGTTGTTTCAAAAAAATTACCAGTGCTTCCGTTGTGATTAACCGAAAACTCTTCGATCGACATACTTTCGCGGGCCTGACCACTGATACGCAACATAATTAGCGCACCCACGCTGGCCGACAGTGACACGCCGGTATTCTTTAGTTCGGGTGGTGTAGCGGTAAAGCGGATCACGCCATAGTAGCCACCGGGTGAGGCATTGGCCGGAATATGTATCGTAACCGGCAGGTCTTGTTGCTGTCTAGATTTTAATGTCATATCTTTGAATGGCGTTACCCAGTCTATTAGCGAATATGGGCTAGTATCGTTTTCGCCCAGTAAGATTTTGGGTGTGCCATCTTCGCCGCCGGCGACAAAGTCATTGACCTGAGCTCCTACTACCATGGTGCCGCTAGATATATTCTTGACACTAACCTGTGCTTTGATTGTCTGGCCTGGGTCGGCCGTCAGGTTTATTATTGGCGGACCAATTTCAAGAGCCTGGCCACTATTATTGCTGACTGCCATGGCGACCGGCGGATAGGCGATTGTACTAAAAGCTATAACCGCTGCGCTTGCTCCGTAAATTAATCGTTTAAAGAGAATCCTCATAAATTAAAAAGTTGGCGTACAGATGTAGGTTAATGTGGTGGTGTATGTACCGACGGTCTGGTTACCTGTTACATTGACGATATACGAAACGGTATAGATTTGGGCATTGGTCGAGCCGGCGCCGCCGTTGTAGCTGTCGGCCACTACATTAGGTGTGGCTGGATCGAAGGTGAACGAGTCGACAGTATTAAAGCCCGTCGCCGCTTCGCCTTTGAAATCGACGCCATCGGATGGCAAGTTAATCTCTGCCCCGACCGGAGTCGTTGAGGTTGCCGATGTATTGGCTTTTAGGTTCATCCCAAACTGACTGTGACCTATTCGGCTGGTGTCGGTGGATGTCATAGCATGGATGGTATTGGCGCCAGAAGTCAGAGTTGTGCCGCTAACTGTAATGACGTAACCGTTGGTGGCGTTGGTGCTGGCGGCCATTTGCGAGGTGGCGGTGGCAGTATCGGTCGGAGAGAATAATTGGTTAAAATCGATGGTAGTATTGTAGGCGGTTGTACAATCCGGAATACCACTTGTCATGCCAACTGTTGCACCGGTACAAAAAATCAAAGATTCTGGCACCGTACCAGATAGAAAAATTTGCGATGCGGTGCTGGCGGCGACGGTGCCAGTGTCGATCGCGCTACCCGATGTATCACTGCTGGCATAGGTTGATATTCGAACAAAGAAAGTATAATTTTCGGTTGTTGGGTTAGTTATCGTTGATAATTCGTAGCTCACAGATGTGGCAGCTCCTACCGCAGACGCAGTTCTGTGAAGGTATGGTGAACCGTTAGTGCTGTTGTTTAATGAGAACCCAGTAGCGCCAGTCTCGTTGCTGAGACTGGAAGATGTAGTTGTCAGGCCGGAAGGGGTGACGCATGCAGATATCGAAGCGATGGTGCAGTATAAGAATTTGATCGATCCGACACTGGCAGCGGTTGGTATAACAAAGGCAAATTTGTGCTTGACAACACCGCCGGCCTTTGACCCGCCATCTGTTGTACCGGCCTCAAGAGTTAAACTACGGGTAGTGATCGAGGCAGCGTAGGTATTTTGGCTTTGGAAAGCAGTGCTAATTGTTGCTGCCAAAAAAACAACACATAACAGCAGTCGCCCGCTATAACTCCAATTCACCCTCGCTCGCATGAGAGAATTGTAGCATAAGCTCTAAGTCACAGTCAATCAAATGTCGGTGGGCTGACTAGTATAGTTTTATGGATTGTAATTTATCTTACTGCATGGTCAGAACGTAGGTGTCGCAGAAGGCACATTCGTAGGAGTGAAGGATGGATCGAGTGTAGGTGTCACAGAAGGCACATTTGTAGGAGTGAAGGATGGATCGAATGTAGGTGTCACAGAAGGCACATTTGTAGGAG
>CAIOSL010000095.1 GCA_903861015.1 uncultured bacterium | reverse complement strand
GAAAAAATCCAATTTATCCCCGGCACCCTGCGCCGCAAATCCAAACGCTTCGACAAAAGTCTATTTGTCACCAAAATCCGCAACGTCGTCAGTAGCAATTGGATATAAAAATTGAGCTGGTGTCTTAATATCGATATTCTTGTATTTCAATAAAACTAACAAATCTTTATCGCCAGTTACAATTGCCGACGCATCACCAATTACAGCCGTCTCGAGAACTCGGTTATCGTCATCGTCACGGCATTCAGTAACGGTTATTCGGCCCAATTTGACAGTATCTATATATGGCAACAATACCGCCTGAAGGGACTCAAAATCATCAACAAAATCGCTAAACTTGGTATTTATGATACGTCTAACCTCTGTAAATATCTCTTCCGATACAACAATAGCCCAACCATTATCGATAGCTTCTTTGATTATTCGTCGGGGATTACCGCCAAAAACTAAAGCTGATATCCAGACATTACTATCAATAACTACTCGCATCCTACTTACCGTCGATTATGTCGTAAACCTGTTGTTCACTTTTAATGCCCGACGCTAAACCTTTTTTATTAGTTCGATCTAATAGGCTCTCTAATGATTCTTCGATTCTCAATTGATTTAATACTGCTTTACGAATATAGTCACTACGACTAGAAAACTCGCTTTTAGCACGCTTATCCAAAGCCTCAACTAGGGCTAGTGGCAATGAAAGATTAAATGTTTTTGTACTCATACAATTATTGTATGCAAATTGTATGCAAATGTCAATAAGACTATATTTATAGTCCTAGATAGATTATTGAAGTTTCTTGGCTACCTCACCCGTACGGTGACTTACATCCTTGCGCGACACCAATATACCGTCCGACGTATTCACAACTACGATATTATCTAACCCGATTACAGCGATTGGCTTGTTCTCTTCGTTGCGAACATAAACATTCGATACATCAATCGCATGAATATTATTACCGTTAAAATAATTACCGGTTTCGTCCTGCGGTACTACATCATGCAAATCTTTAAACGAGCCGATGTCCATCCAGTCAAAACTTGCCGACACGACCGCCAGGCTTTGAGCTTTTTCGATTAGAGCAATGTCGATCACCTGATTATCGAATGCCAAATAGGTATCGTTGTATTGTTCAGTCGCAACCTCGGCAATGGCCGCCAGACTATCAAAATCTTGTTGCAAATTCGGCGCGCTGCGCTTCATCTCGGTCAAGAAAGTATTGACTGATCCAACAAAGTAACCACAATTCCACAAATAATCGCCCGACCCGATATAACCCAAAGCCGTCTCGTAATCCGGCTTTTCTTTGAAAGCTTCTACCTTAAAGACACCTTCGCTGGCGCTAATCGTGCCATCGCGTTTGATATAGCCAAAACCAGTCGATGGATAAGTTGGTTCGATGCCAATTAATGTAATCTGATGATTGGCGGTCGATATTCGGGCGGCCAACTCAAACGACCTGGCAAAACCGCCAATATCCCGGACATGATGATCGGAATGGATAAATGCTACCGGTTCGTCATGATCATGCCGACGCGAAATTACGTCCAACGCAAAGACAATACAATGTGCCGTACCACGACGACCCGGTTCAATCAAAAACGAGCTTTCTGGCAGTTCTGGCAGCTGCTCGCGCACATGACCCGAATGACTGGCCTCGGTCACAACATAGATCGTATCGCCAATCCTGGATGCCCGATCGAATGCCGTCTGTAACATCGTCCTCTCACCCGTTAATTTTAATAAGTGCTTTGGATAGTTCGAGGTTGATAGTGGCCACAGGCGCGTGCCTGATCCGCCAGCGATAATAACTGTAATCATTACCATATTATAGCATCGTCTGGTTTTATTAATTACAACCACCCTCCATTCCACTCCCAACTGCACCATAACCACTAATAAACAAAAAACATCCCTGCGAT
>CAIOSL010000094.1 GCA_903861015.1 uncultured bacterium | reverse complement strand
TACAATACAAAACGAATCCACAGTGCCTTAAAAATGAGCCCAGCGGCTTACGCCGCTACGCTAAGCAACCAACAGTTTAAGCGAGACAAGGTGTTCGGGAATTTGGTAGCTTGACAGTATCACGGCTGTTGCCAAATGTCTAAGCCGATATCGTTCAACCATCTGGCGAGAAGTTAAATACAGTAGTCTACCAAACCGTAAATAACAAAACCAGAGTTAATGGTAGTTGGTATTCAGGACTAGACGGCCGCAAATACCGCTCTCAGACAATTGTTACTACTTTGACAAAGACAAGAAAGACCGATTACTAACCCATGTGGATCGATTAGCTGGCATAATCTCAATAGGGTTAGTTCAAAGCTACAATGCCAGCAAAATCCAGAAACAAACTACCAAAGACATTAACAGAGTATTTAATCGCATTCATACCGTTACCTACGATAACGGTAATGAGTTTTCGCTGATCCCTACAAGTTATCTCAGCGAGGCAGAAGTGAAAACGGCAACGGCCTTGTTCGAGATTTCTATCCTAAAGGTACTGACTTTAAAAACATTTCTGAAACCGATATACTAAACGTAGAATCTTTACTTAACAACAGACCCCGAAAACGATTCAACGGGATAACGCCCATCGAATTTAGAGGACTGTTGCACTTGGAGTGTTAATCTAGGGCGTAGATCAAGCTATTCTAACAAGTTGCAATTGGTGTAGTTTTTGGCCGTTGCCCCACAGGATTATGTCTTGGACGGTGCGACCTAGCAGGCTGCTGCCCAGTGGGCTGGCGGTCGAGATGCGACCGTCGCTGGGGTTGGCCTCGATGCTGTCAACGAGGGTGTATTTAAATTGGTGGCCGCTCTTGTCGATTAGTTCGACGACCGAGCCAATGGCGACGCGCAGGCGTGAGTGTCGAGTTGGCAACAGTTTGGCGGTTGTAATAATCGTTTTTTTGTCGGCGATCTCGGCCTCTATTGCCTCCAGGCTGGCCAGTCTTTCGATCCTGGCCATACGCTCGTCGTGACTAAAAGATTTGTCGAGTTCATGTAGTGATCGGATGACTTTGTTGCGGTCGTGTTCCAGCAGTTGAACGGCCTTTTTGAGTTCTTTCAAACCCTTCTTGCTGATATAAATAATTTTGTCGTTGATGGTGGTGTTCATAACGAATCCTCCTCATTAAATTAACTGTACGTTTAATATTATCGCGCTTTCGTCTGAACAAAAGCTTAAACGTTAGTGGGTCGGTTGGATATTAATCATCAAAGGCCATATAATAAGTTTTGATGAAAGATATATTAGTAATTTTGCGCCGTAATTTCTTGTCAACAATTGTCATCGCCATCTTGGTCTTGTCGTTTATATTATTAATCCTAAACGAAAAGCGCGACGCCCTGTTTTTGTCATTTGTTGTTGTTTTGAATACTATTTTGGCGGTTGTCCAAGAGATCCGGGCTGAACGAGCCCTAAAGAAATTGGAATTAATGAGTACGCCACGGGCCCATCGGTTAGTTGCGGGCGGAAATTACGAAGAAGTAATGTTCGACCAGCTGACGCCTGGCGATACGATAAAGATCAACCTGGGTGATGAGGTTCCGGCCGACGGACGGATTATTGCCAGCCAAGGCCTGGAGGTAGACGAGAGCGTGCTGACCGGCGAATCGATACCGGTCGAAAAGCCCGACCAAGCGCTGGTTTATGCGGCAACAGCCGTGTCAGCGGGCAGTGCGACGGTTTTGGTGACTGCAGTTGGCAAATCGACCAAGGTCGGGTCAATGACGGCGACTTTAAAGCGCTATGTGCCGCATTTGACGCCACTTCAGCACGCCATCGCCAGGGCGATTACTTGGTTAACATATGGTGCCTTGGGCCTGGCCCTGTTGATCGCAGTTGTTTATCATTGGTCGGGCCAAGACGTCGTGTTGATCTTTAAGACTATTACGTCAGCGGCGGTTACGATTGTGCCCGAGGGTTTGCTGCTGGCCAGCTCGCTGCTACTGGCCTTTGGATCGATCCGTTTGGCACAGGCCCAGGTTTTGCCACAAAAGCTGGCAGCAATCGAGGCGATGGCGCTTTTGGACGTGCTGTGTGTCGACAAGACCGGTACTCTGACCAGCGACAAGATTACGTTCGAGTCGTTAGAGGTATTTGGTAAGGACCAAAAACAGGTTGCTGACTTGGTGGCAATTGTCGCCGCCCAGACTGGCAGCGGCAGCCCGACCAACGATGCGATTGTGGCAGGGTTGACACTGCCTGTTGGCTACGAAGTTTTGCAGACCTTGGCTTTTTCGTCTAGTCGCAAGATGAGTGGCGTTAAGGTCAAAATCGGTCAGCAAAAACATAGTGTTGTTGTTGGTGCGCCGGAATTTGTTGCCAAACTAGCCCATCTGTCGACGGCCAATAGCCACTGTATCAAAGAACTGACCAGTGTCGGCAAGCGTGTGTTACTGGTGGCGACATTTGACGATACCGACATATCGCTCAAAGATTTAAAAGCCGACAGTGGTCGGGCGGTTGGCCTGGTAGTGCTGGTTAATGACCTGCGTGATGGAGTCAAAAAAACCGTCGAATATTTGCAAAGTAACGGTGTCAGCCTGCGAGTTATTAGCGGCGACAACCCCCAGACTGTTTCGTATATTGCATTGCAGGCGGGTATCAAAAATGCCGACAAAGTCATAACCGGAGCCGAACTGCAGCTGATAAGCGAAGCGGATTGGGATAAAACTGTCTCAAAAACGACTATCTTTGCCCGAGTTTTGCCCGAACAAAAAGAGCGACTGATCGAGACCTTTAAGCGCCTGGGTAAATTTACGGGCATGGTTGGCGACGGTGTTAACGATGCTTTGGCGATCAAGAAGGCTGATTTGGGCGTGGTGATGTATGCCGGCGCGGCGGCAACCAGGCGGGTGGCCGATATCGTCTTGTTGAATAATTCGTTTAATTCTTTGCCATTGGGCATGCGCCTGGGTAACCGGATTATGCAGGCCATCGAAATGCTATCGACGCTGTTTTTTCACAAAATCATCTATGGCGTGACTTTGTTGCTGTCGACGCTAGCCCTGGGGGTGGTCTATCCGTTTGGGCCGCGCCATATAACGTTCATGAACCTATTGCTAGTAACCCTGCCGGCTGTCATGTGGACGCTATTTGTGCCAACGCCGCGCCATCGAATGTCGCCCAAGAATTACTGGCGCGATACGTTGCGTGCCGTGGCGCCGATTGCGATTTTGTCGGGTATCAGCGTGACTATATCGTATATTGTTTTGTTGTCGTTGCATCCTAACGACAAACTTGGTGTCTCGACCACGACGGTGATTATTGCGGTCTTGTTCGGTATATATTTGGTCTTTTTGGTGCCAAAAATGTTCGACGTCAAAAACAACCGCCGGGCGTTACTAGCGCGTATATTTTATGTTACTATGGTAGCGTTGGTGGTTATCCCAAGTGCGCGGTTCAGCCTGATTCGTGATTTCTTTGACTTTACCACCCCGTCTTGGAGGAGTGCTTGGCCGCTGCTGATTATGATTATTGGAGTGATGATCGTTCAATGGCTGGTTGCAAAAAGAGCCGGCAACCGGCTCAAGATGCAGCGACTGATTAAGTAAGCGCTAGGCGGTTACTTTGCCGTCCTTTAATTTGAAAGTTTTGTCGGTTTTGCCGGCAATGTCCATGTCGTGAGTGACGGCGATAATCGTGGTTTTTTCGCTGCGCGACAGACGATGTAACAGATCAAAGATCTTCTTGCCGGTCTCGCTGTCCAGGTTGCCGGTTGGCTCGTCGGCCAGGACGATGGCCGGATGGTTGGCCAGGGCCCGGGCGATCGAAACCCGTTGCTGTTGCCCACCGCTCAGTCGGGCGGGTTTGCGCAGCTGCTGATCAGCGTCCAGACCAACATCAGTCAGCAATTGTTCGGCGCGAGCTTTACGTTTTTTAGCCGGCAGACCACCAAATTCCAGGGCCAACATGACGTTTTCAAGAGCGGTCAAATTGGGTATTAAATTGTAATGTTGGAACACAAAACCGATTTTGTTGGCCCGATAGGCTGTTTGTTGGCCGGCTGACAATTTGGCGATATCAACGCCATCAACTTCGATGCTGCCGCTGGTTGGAATGTCCAGGGCGCCCAGCAGGCTTAAAAGTGTACTCTTGCCGCTGCCTGATTTGCCGATGATGCTGGCAAATTGTCCGGTTTCGACGACCAGGTTTACTTGATCGAGGGCTTTGACGTCGCCACTGGCGCTACTAAAACTTTTACTTAAATCTTTTACAGCTAACATATATCTCCTATTCTGCCCTTAAGACTTCGGCTGGTCGAATGCGAGCGATAAACCACGCTGGCACCGCGCTGCCGACAGCGGCGATTAATAATGTAATTCCGATTGATGTTGCAAATATCGTTGGCGTGATACTACTGCTGACTTGGGTGATGTTGGTCCTAACCGATTGCACGCCACCTCTAAATATCTCGGCTGGACCACCTTGTGGGCGGGATGTTGTCGAGGTACTGTTTTGGCTGCTGCTGACAAGCGAGGTTGTCATTGGCCCGCTGACCAAAACCCCTAATGTTAGGCCGACGATGGCGCCGATGACGGTTAGGGTCATGGCTTCGGTGACAAATTGACCGATGACTTTGCCGTTAGTGCCGCCAATGGCTTTGATGACGCCGATTTCGCGGCGGCGTTCGCGGACGATCATAATCATGGCCAACAGCACGATGACAGCACCGGCGATGGTGGCGCCAATGACGCCGGCTAGGGCCAGGTTAGAGATGCTTTCCAGCGAGGCCACGCTATTAGCAGCCTGTTTGGCTTGGCTGGTGATGTCGGCCTTGCTGCCGAGGGCGGTTGTTAGGGCGGCGACGGTACTGTCGACATTGTCACTGCTGTCGACGGTGGCAGTGACACTGTTGACGGCTCCAGCCTGGCTGGTCAGGTTTTGAACAGTTGTTAGTGGCATAATCACCCCACTATCCTGGAATTTATTGGCGGTGTTAAAGATACCACTGACGGTTACGGTGCTGCCGTAGGCGGTAAAAGTACTACCGACGGTCAGGTTGTTTTTGGTAGCCAAATCGCTACCGACCAGGGCGACCAGGCTGCTGCTGTTGCCGTCGATGGTCGATCCGCTGGTAATATTCAAATCACCACCGTTTGTTGATACTGAGTTGGGATTGGTTGTGCCTGTGACCGTTGTACGAGGCGTAGGTGCGGGCCGAGTAGCCAACCTGTCTGATTGACTGCTGTTCGATGAACCGTTCTCAAATCGCTGCTGGCGCGCTCCAAAACTGCCCAGATCAAGCGACGAGACCAGGTTGGTGTCGGTGGTACTGAGCTGATCGTTGAGGGTGGCCGAGGTACTGGTAATATGAGCGGTTGGCTTGATGGTTGCTAGCTGGTCGCTGGTCAGCGGGTCGCCACCACCGGCAAAACCAAAGACACCGGCCGGCGTAATGGTGATGCTGGTGCCGGCGGTCGCCTTGACTTCGTCGATTTTGGCATTAACGCTGGTTCGGGCCACTAGCATGCTCAAAATCAGACCAATACTGATGGCCAGCATTAATATTATGGCACCCGACCTTAGGGGGCTGCGAAAGGCATTTTTAATGCCTCGCGAGACTACATTCATGTATGCTCCTTTTTTAATTAACTGATTTAAAACCAGTTTAGGGCTTATGACTTAGTTTTTGCTTGAAAGACTGTGTTTAATGGCAATGTAAAATTAAAGATTGTTTGATGTCCCGGGGTACTGCTGACGCTTAGTTCGCCGTGGTGCAACTGGACGATGGTTTTGGCCAGCGCCAATCCCAGGCCATAACCTTTGTGGTCGCCGTTGGTCCGTGACGAATCGGCCCGATAAAAGCGATCAAAAATATGCGGCAGTTTGTCGGCCGGTATGCCAGCGCCGGTATTGGTGATTTCAAAGGCGCCAAAGCCGTCTTGTTTTTGGATGTTAATGACAACCAGCGAATCATTGGGGCTGTATTGCAAAGCGTTATCGATTAATATTTTGACCAGCTCGGCAATGGCGGTCTCGTTGCCGCGGACGACTGGGTGTTTTTTGCTATTTAACAACAATCGACTGGTTGGCAGGTCAAAATCGGCGATCACGCCACGGACGACCTTACCCAGATTAACTGGTTCGATTTCTAATTTGGCGTGGTCAAATTGCGACAGGTTCAGCAGCATTTGGGACAGTTTAGACAGTTTGTCAACTTCCTCTAGATTGCTGACTATTACCTGGCGCAAGCTGTCGGCCGAAGCATTTTTGTCCATCAGGGCGACTTCTAGCTCGGTTTTCATAACCGCCAGTGGCGTGCGCAGCTCGTGGCTGGCGTCACTGGTAAAACGCGATTGGGCCTCGTGAGCTCTCTCGATCGGCAATAAGTTGCGACGTGCCAAAATGTAGCTGGCAAAACCGCCAACAGCAAATACAAACAGGTTAATATAAACCAAATCACTAACCATATTGGTCGAAGCTTGGTTGAGCTCGCTTAAACGCAAAGCAGCAAAGTTAAAGCGGCCCGGCATCATCTCTAGGTCGGGTTGTTGCTGCAGGTTGGTTTGAAAGCGCTGCAGTCGATCAGACACCTCGCCCGACGCCATATGATAAATAATGACGCTGAACATCAGGCTGAGCGTCATTAATATTAACAGATACCAGGCGGTCAAGCGGACGGTGGTCGATCGAAAAATACTTGGCATTGCGATAGTTATAAACTACTGGGCCTCGATCTTGTAACCAAAACCGCGGGCTGTTTGAATTAATTTAACCTTGAATGGATCGTCAACTTTGTGGCGCAGATATTTGATATAAACCTCGACGGTGTTTGGCAAGATATCGGCATCGTAATCCCAGACGTGGCTGATGATGGTTTGTTTGGACAGTGGCCGCCCGGTGTTGCGCATCAGGTATTCCAACAAGGCAAATTCTTTGCTGGTCAAATGCAAATCTTGGCCGGCGCGCGAGGCGGTACAGGTAATGGTGTTGAGGGTTAGGTCGCCAACTGTCAAAACGGTCTGTTGGACTTCGACTGGTCGACGCAGCAGGGCACGAACTCGGGCTCGCAATTCTTCCAGCGCGAAAGGCTTAACCAAATAATCGTCGGCACCAGAATCAAGACCAGTAGTGCGGTCGCTGACAGTGCCTTTGGCACTCAGCAGCAAAACTGGAGTGTGGATATTGGCTTTGCGCATCTCTTTGACGATCTCGACACCGTTATAATCACCTGGTATCATCCAATCAATAATCGCCAAATCGTAAGGCTCGGTGGTGGCCATAGCGTAGCCGTCATCACCGTTATATGATATATCGACAGCGTAGTTATCCAGCTGCAAGGCCTTGGCTAGCGCCTGGGCAATTTTGTGCTCATCTTCAACAATCAGTATTCTCATGAGTCTATTATATACCCTGTTATCTTATTGTTTGCTTAAAGCTATAGCGGAAACTAATTAGTGTATAATGAGGTTATGAAAACACGCATCGAAATTGATACCAAGACTTTTGTTCGCTTTTGGCTGGTTGTTATTGGCTTTGGACTGGTCGCTTTGGCGATTTATAGCGCCAGGACAGCCCTTATTATAATTGGCGCGGCCGCCTTTTTGGCGATTGCCCTCAGCAAACCGGTTAATCGCATTACGCGTTTACTACCCAGCAAAAGTCGAGCTTTAAGTACGGCCCTAGCCTACGTCGCGGTCCTGGCGGTTTTGGGCGTGGTCGTATTCTTGGTAATTCCACCGATCATTGGTCAAACTGTCAAATTTGCCCAGAACGTTCCTAGTCTGGTAGACAGCGCCTACAAACAATATTCGGGCGCCAACGATTTTATCAATCAGTACCAGTTGCAGCCTCAGGTTGACAAGGTGGTGGCATCTATCAAAGACGGTGCTACTCAATTCGCTTCCAGCCTGGGATCGATTTTGGTTAACAGCATCGGTTCGCTACTGTCGACTATTACCTCGACCATTTTGGTTTTAGTCTTGGCCTTTTTGATGCTAGTCGAAGGCCCAACCTGGCTGAATCGACTGTGGTCGATCTATGCCGACAAAAATCGGGTTGATTACCATCGCCAATTGCTGCAACGAATGTACAATGTCGTGACCGGCTATGTAATTGGTCAATTGTCGGTGTCGGCAATTGCCGGGTCGGTTGCCGGGATTGCGGTGTTTGTCCTGAGCCTGTCGTTTAGTGTGCCGTCGGATTTGGCGATTCCATCGGCTGTTATTGTCCTGGTTTCGTCACTGGTGCCGCTGTTTGGTGCGATGATCGGCGCTCTGCTGGTCAGCACGGTTTTGGCGCTTAACAGTGTAACGGCGGCGATTATATTTATCATTTTCTTCATTTTGTATCAACAGGTCGAGGCTAATTATATTTCGCCAAAGATCCAATCCAAACGAATTGACTTGTCGGCTCTGATGATTCTTATCTCGGTTACGATCGGTATATACCTGTTCGGCATCGCTGGTGGAATTATCTCGATCCCAACGGCTGGCTGTATCAAAGTTATCGCCGAAGATTATTTTGCCAGGGTTCGCAAAAACAAACTAGCCGAAAAATAATTCGGCTAGCGGCTTTTTTATCGTCAGTATTGGCTAGTTGGCGTATTCCCAAATCGTACGGTTGGTTGTGTCGCGCACAACAATGCCTTGTTCAAGCAGCTGGTCGCGCAGTTTGTCGGACTGCGGCCAATCTTTGCGACTGCGGGCTGACAAGCGCTCCAAGATGATCTGTTTGGCCTCGTCCGATATATCGGGCGTGCTGTCGACTAGTTGCAAGCCCAAAACAGCATCGATAGTTTCGAGTAATTGAACAAATGGAAAGCGGTCGATGTGGTCCAGATTACTGTTGCCGATACGCGTGAACGCCTCGTCAATAATCCGCAATGCTTCGGGCGTATTAAGATCGCTCGCCAAGGCTTCGACAACCGCACCACTGGTGGCATAAACCGAAACGTCCTGGTCGCCGTGATTGATGGTGTCGTGAATTTGATGACGCAGGGCGGCGATGTTGCGCCAATTGTGCAGGCGGTTTTTGGCGGATTGCAAATTGTCGAAGGTAAAGTTACCTTCGCTACGATAATGACTTTGCAAGACTAACATCTTGAAGTCGAGTGGGCTGAAACCTTTTGCTTGTAGTTCTTCTAGTTTGTAGCCGTTTTGGAGTGATTTGCTAATCTTGGTACCGTTAACCTTGAGGTGGTTGTTGTGTAGCCAATAATTACAGAACCTGACGCCGGTTGCGGCCTCGGACTGGGCGATCTCGTTGGTGTGGTGAACCGGAATATGGTCGATGCCGCCAGTGTGAATATCTATAGTATTACCCAGTAGCGAAAGGGCCATGGCCGAGCATTCAATGTGCCAGCCCGGAAAGCCCATTTTTGGCTGATCGCCTTCCAGTATCTTTGATGGCGATAGCCACTCCATATCGCGTTTTTCGCCAATTGGAGTAAACTTCCAGACTGCAAAGTCACTGCCGTGGCGTTTTTGGGGGTTATAGTCAACTCGAGCGCCGGCTTTTTGTTCGTCCAGGTCCAGGTGGGCAAAATCGGCATAAGTGGCGAACTTGGAGGTGTCAAAATAAATACCATCGTCAATTTGGTAGGTGTAGCCCTTGTCTTTTAGACGCCCTACCAGATCAATTTGCTGATCGATATAATCGGTGGCCTTGGTGATGTATTGGGGTTTGATCAGCCCCAATTGGTCCATGCCCTTTAAGAAGTAATCAGTGTAAAAAGCTGCCACTTCCCAGGCGGTTTTGCCTTCACGCCTGGCGCCTTTTTCCAGCTTGTCTTCGCCGTCGTCGGCATCACTAACCAAATGGCCAACGTCGGTTATATTCATCACCCGGGTGACTTTATAGTCGTTGGCTGTCAGAGTTCTAACCAGCGTATCCCAGTAAATATAGGCAACCCAGTTACCGATGTGTGGGTAGTCATAAACGGTCGGACCACAGGTATACAGCGTAACTTCGTTATCGGTTAGGGGTTTAAAATTGTCGATATTACCGGTTAAAGTGTTATGCAGTTTGACTGTCATTGGCTATACCCTTTAGCGCCGCGTCGGTGGTTGTTAATAGTTCTGGAATGATTGTATCAATAGATTCGTAAACGCGAAAGCCAGCGGCGTAGGCATGACCGCCACCACCGAACGATCCGGCAACTGCGGCCGAGATTGGCAGGTTGCTGCGCAATTTGCCGGTCAGCTTGCCATCGGGATAGGTTTTGATGGCGACGCCAATTTCAACACCTTCAACCAGGCGCATTTCGTCCAAAACTAGTACGCTAGGGTTGTATTGATCGCTATATTGCCGTATCTCGTCCCAAGGAATTCGGATCAAGGCTAGTTTGCCGTCCAGAAAGTATTCGATTCGCTCGATCAGATGCCCTTTGTACTTTAGGATCTCGGGTGATTTCTTCATGTACTCGCGGCGCCGTGATTCAATCTCGGCATTGCTGGCGCCTAATTTGGCCAACTCGCCAACGACAAAGTAGGTCTCGGGACGGACGTTTTGGACTGTCAACCCCAGGCTGTCGCTCATGATGGCGATCATCATGTTTTCAGCGGCCTGCGCATTAATCGTCCAGCCGGCATCGATCGCCAATCGATAGATAACTTCGCTCGATGCGACCGCTTCTTGCACCAATGGCGTGTGACTAAAACTCAAGTTAGAGGCGGTTTCGTGATGATCGATCACCAGTACTGGCGTGGTTTCCAAAAAATGTCGAACCCCAGGGGCCTCCAATACTTTACCGAGTAATATATCAGCCATGGTGTCGACAATAATAGCCAGATCAGCGCTGGTATTGCAGTAATTATCGACTCGATCCCAACCTTTGATATAGTGCATGTATTTGGGAATTTCGACCGGGCAATACAAACTGACGGTCTTGCCCAGGTCGCCCAAGATTTCTTCTAGAGCTAGCGAGCTGCCCAGCGAGTCGCCGTCTGGGTTCTCGGCCTGAATAATCACAATTTTTTTGGCGTCGTTGATCAGTTGCTTGGCGGATTCAAACATAATTAAAAAGCCCTTCTGCCCTCTAGGGCGTGCGCCAATGTTATTTGTCCGGCATATTCCAGGTCGACGCCGACTGGTATGCCGCGGGCCAGCCGAGTTAATTTGATGTCTATGCCAGCGTCCAAAATATGGCGTTGCAAAAACAATGCTGTCGATTCGCCCTCGACACTGGCGTTGGTCGCAATAATTACTTCTTGAACGTTGTCTTTGGTCAGACGTTCGATTAATTCCGGTATGTGCAGTTGCTCGGGGCCAATGCCGTCGATTGGGCTGATGGCGCCCCCCAGTACGTGGTAAGTACCATTGTACTGGCCAGTTCGCTCCAATGCGATGATATCCAAGGGTTCCTCGACAACCGCAACGATAGTCTTGTCGCGTGATGGGTCGCTGTACAGCGGCGACATGTCTTCGTCGGCATCGATCAGGGCGAAAGTTACCGGGCAGCTTTTAACGCCGCTATGCAAGTTTGCAATTGCCTTGACCAGATCATCGCTAAGGTGTTTGTTGGAACGCAGCAAAAAATAGGCGTATCGTTCGGCCGTTCGGGCGCCAACACCAGGCAAACGCCCCAGTTCGGATATGGCGTCAACCAATGCAGATGGAAGTAATTGCGACAAGGTCAGGACCTATAAACCTAGTTTACCTAGGCTGCCCATCAAAGGTTTCATTTTTTCAGCAGCAACTTCTTGGGCTTTAGCTAGGCCATCGCGCAGAGCGATTTCGATCCAGTGTTCTAACTCCTCGATGTCGTCAAAATCGATCAATTCGCGATCTAGCTTGACTTTCTTGATCTTTAATTCGCCGGTTACTTGCACTACAACCGCGCCGTCACCTGCTTCGACTTCGATAATTTCTTTTTTAAGTTCATTTTGCGCTTTTCGCAAATTGTTGATCATTTTTACTTGGTCAAATGCCATAATTAACACTCCTTGGTCTGATATTACTGTTTTTAGTATACGTTATTTTACAATCTTTTTGTAGAAGTAAAACCTGTCGCCGTCACTGACCCTGGGCGAGGTTACAATGTGGTCGATTGTATAGCCGTCAAAGTTTTGCTTGCCATTATGGCTGGCCGTAAAACTGTCGCCTGCCGGGCTGCCGATTAACTCGATGTTTTTGTTATGGCTGGCAACTACCTGGTAGAATCCTAGCTCGTTATCGCCAACAATCAACTGGGTAGTGTCTTTGGGCAGCAGTCGCAGGTCGGTCGAAAAATTAGGGGCGATACTTGGATCGTAGCGGTAGCCATAGATATAGCGGTCAACCCCCGACAGTACCAGTACCGAAACCAATATTACTACTGGGATCAGGCCGCCAATGCGGGCATACGGGTTACGTGGAAACAGTACGTACCAACTGGCCAGGAGTGTGCCTAGGCCCGATGCCAGCAAGATAACCATCGGCAAATACGTGATGCTGGTAAAATCTGGGTTAATGACAATGAATGGTATCAGACACAAAACCCACAAGATGATGACGTAACTCTTGGCATAAGAGCGGGTTTGGATGGTATGGGCGATGCCAAAAAATACCAGCAGCATCGATCCCAGTTCAAAAAACGGTGTCATGATGGTTGACCCGCCAGGTTTGGCAAAGCCCAAATATTGGGCACCCAGTGACGCCATATTGGCGCCAAAATCAGGCCAGGTCGACGGAATGCCCAGTAGTGTCAGGCCTAGTTCGGGGCTCTTGGTGATCGCCATCATCAGCGGTACGGTCAGCAAAATCGCCGCAACCAAACCAGCAATAATCTTGGGACGCGACAAATGTTTGACGATGTAGCGAAGGTGCGGGTGCAGCAAAACGGCGACGATTAGGGCGATCAGCACATAAACGCTGAGTGGCGTATACAAACTGAGGGCCGCAAGAATCGAAAAAACGATGATATTGAAAGTTCGATGGGTTTCTTGGCGCGATATCAAATCCGCCAGCAATATCAACCAAACCGACCAAAACAGATACAGTATGCCCGGCGTGCCATCCTGGGCGATAAACACAAATTGGCCGGTGGTGATGGCGATCAGTGACGCCAAAATGCCAATCCGTGGTTTGAACCAGCGTCGCAACAGCAAAACCATGCCGGTGATCGAGGCAAAGGCCAGTATGATTGACGGCAGTTTGATACTGAGGATAGATACGCCAAAAATAGCCAGCGTCAACTGTTGCAGTACGTGGTAAGGCATATTGGTGATCGTAAACGAATTCAAATCAGCGTAGTTAATTGAACTACTCTTGACGACCGATTGCATTTCTTGAGTCGATAAACCGCCTGGCGAATATAGTCCCGCCAAAATCAACATAGCAATCAGACCAATGGCAACTACGCCATAACCGATCTGGTAACGCCAGCGGTAAATAAATAATTCGGTAATATTTAGCTTGCCCATGTATTACAACAATTATACCATGCCCATGATTCGAGTCCTTAGCCGCCTAGAAAAGTGATAAAATAATCAAACTAAACAGATCAAGATTCGTGTTTGCGGTCGAGTGACATAAAGCGCAGGCGTTCTGGGTGGAAGTATAATTCGACCTTGCCGGTTGGACCGTTACGATGTTTGGCGATAATCAGGTCGGTGATGTTCTCGCGCTCGGTTTCAGGGTTGTAATAGGCTTCGCGATAAATAAACATAACAATATCGGCATCCTGCTCGATCGAACCAGATTCGCGCAAATCGGCCAGCTGCGGTATTTGGGGACTGCGCGATTCGACCGAACGCGACAACTGGCTGAGGGCGATGACTGGCACGTTAAGTTCGCGGGCAATCAACTTGAGGCCGCGTGAGATTTCGCTGACCTCTTGGACGCGGTTATTGGGGTTTGGGTTAGACCCCTGCATCAGCTGCAAGTAGTCGACGATCACTAGACCCAGCGGGTGTTCGTGTTGGGCGCGGCGGGCCTTGGTGCGCATTTCGAGGACAGATAGGCCTGGCGTGTCATCAATAAAGATCGGCGCTTCGGCTAGCTCGCCCATGGCTTCGGATAGTTTGCCAAAATCCTCGTCGGATAAATTACCAGTACGGATATTCCATGCATCAACACCCGAGGCATCGGCCAGCATACGGTCGACTAGCTGTTCTTTACTCATCTCGAGGCTAAAGAACAACACGGCCTGTTTGGCGATCGTTGCTACGTTGTAGGCCAGGTTGGTCACCAGCGTGGTTTTACCCATGGCTGGTCGGGCGGCCAGGATAATTAGGTCGCTGCGCTGCAGGCCGGCGGTCATATTGTCTAGGTCTTTGTAGCCCGTCCGAACACCGCGCAAGGCGCCCTTGTTGCGGTGAAGTTCTTCCATGCGGTCAAAGCTTTCGGTCAAGATACTTTCGATGCTGACCAAATCTTGTTTTAATGACTGATCGCTAACCGAAAACAATTCGGCCTCTGCTTTTTCGAGCAATTCTTGGGTGGTGGTGTCTTCGTTGTACCCTAGTTCAGAGATCTCGCCGCTAGCTTTGATCAGGCGCCTGCGAACTGCCTTTTGGGCGACTAATTCGGCATAGGCTTCGGCATGGGCGGCGGTCGGCACGTAATTGGTCAGTTCGGTCAAGTAGGTTGAACCACCAATGGTTTCCAGCTCTTGCTTGCGTTTAAGCTCGTCGGTCAAGGTTAAAAGGTCGACCGGACGGTGTTTTTCGTACAGGCGCATCATGCCGCCATAAATAATAGCGTGGCGTTTTTCGTAAAAATCTTTGGTAGTGACGTGCTCAGAGATGTCGGCTAGGGTTTCTTCGTCAATCAAAACCGCGCCCAGCAAGCTCTTCTCGGCATCAATATTTTGGGGTGGAATTTTTCCGGCAACGACTTCTTTGGTTGACATACACTTAGGTCTCTAAAACAATCTCTTCTCCACCGCCCATAATAGCAGCAATTGTGGCAGCTGCGCCATCTTTTGGTGGCATGGCGGTCGGGATAGTTTCGACATTAAGGTTAAAGACACCGATTTCTTGCAAACATTTACTGATTAATGGGCTGTATTTAGAATCGTCAAGCTTTTTTTTGTAAAAATGACTGTTGGTGTACAAAATCAGCCGATCGCCGGTTATTTCGTAACTGCATTTGGACAGCACGCTGTACAGTGCCACGTAGTGAGTGCGGGTGTATTCGATTAGTGCCGCCCAATCAAACGGCTTAGCCTCGCCCAGTGGTTTGGTGGCGGCAGCCAACGCTACTGCTGGTGCGCTGGGTTGCGTAGCTGGTTTAGTGGCTGGTTTGGTTACGGGTTTGGCCTTTGGCACCGGACGTTCCAATTCCGCGATCGAAGCGCTAACTTCGTGGACTGGCGCGGCCAAGGCAACGGTTTTGACGCTAGGTTTAGCGTTGGTGCTGATACCCAGGACGCTAATTAGTTTTAGCTCGGGTTGCGGGCTTTTGGCAACGTCCATCAGGCCGTCCAGCAGCGGCAGCAATTGTGGCTTTTGGGCTAAACTTTTTACGATAGCACTAGTTAATTGGCTGGCTAGTAAGGTGCCACTAACGCCCTCGTCATAAGCGGTGTTTAGAAGTTTGATCAGCCGGCCCAAATCTCTGGCCTCGACGGCTGCCAAAATATTATCGATGGTGTGGGCGGGCGTCAAGCCAAGTGTGTTTTCGATTAATTCGGCCGTGACGGTTTGCTGGTCGTCAACCAAGCTGGATAATTGGTCAAGCAAGCTGATGCTGTCGCGAAAACTGCCATCACCGCGCTCGGCAATTAACTGCAACGCATCATCATTAATCTTGATACCTTCGGCCTGTGCGATATTGCCCAGGTGCTTGACGGCGTCAGTAGTGGTGATCGGTCGAAAGCTAAAGCGCTGCGTGCGGCTGATGATAGTTGCCGGCAGTTTTTCGACATTGGTGGTTGCCAAAATAAAAACCACGTGCTCGGGCGGTTCCTCGAGGGTTTTAAGCAGCGCATTAAAGGCGGCCTTGGACAGCATGTGTACTTCATCGATGATATATATTTTGCGCTTGGCGCTGGTCGGAGCAATTTGGACTTTTTCGCGCAGGTCGCGCACATCCTCGACGCCGTTATTGCTGGCGGCATCGATTTCGATAATGTCCAGATGGGTGCTGTCGTCATAGGCCAGGCCGTTGATTTCGTGAGCCAAAATTCGGGCAACCGAAGTCTTGCCGACGCCGCGTGGGCCGGTCAACAAATATGCATGCGATACGCGGCCCGAGGTGATGGCGCGCGCCAAAATGTCGGTGATATGGCTTTGGCCGATTACCTCCGACAGAGATTTACTGCGATACTTTCTATACAATGCTTTTGACATTGCTTATAACACCCCTATTCACACTTTTTCATTACTTATTATACGCAGTTTAGCGCTATTTACTGTTGTTATTTAGGCCAATATAAAAACTCGCCTGGTTAAGGGCGAGTTTATTGTTAACGAGATTTTATAATGCCGCTTCGACAGCCGCCCATTCGGCATCTGGATTGTCGGCTGGAACGATAATCGTAACTTGGTCGCCGACATTAATACGGAAGTAAGTAACGCTAGCCAGCAAAATGCGGTATTCGCGGCCGTTAGCCTCGACATAGTATGCGCCGTCATGTTGTACCAGTGTGCCGATAATTAGCTTGCGCTCGATTGGGCCAATTTGCTTGTAAACAAAACTGCCATCGTCGGTAATCGTAAGTTTAAGAACATCACCTTCAACCAACTTTGATTTGCTGGCGTAATTTGCTGGCACTGGGTATTCTTTGCCGTCAGGTCCGGCCATTTTTTGACCGTCAAAGACGCCTTCGATAACTTTGCCGCGGGCTTCTTCAAGGTTGTTTGACCTTTTGGTGATAATAGCACCGTTGTCACCGGTGATACTGATTAATAATTCTTTGGCTGCTGCTAAGTTAGTCTCTGCCTCTTGGATCAAGGCATACAGTCGCTTTACTTGTTTTTCGGGCAGTTCAGACATAGTAACTCGCAATTCCTTTGTCTATTTTTGATGGGTATTACCTTATATATATCAATGATTGGGGGTGTTGTCAACATTATCGATCTTTTTCCACACCAATTTATGAGGTCAGGCTTAAAACGTTGTATATTTTGTTGTAACAAAAAACCGCCCTATGTGTTAGGACGGCGTTTTGCAACAAAATCAATCGGTCGAGTAATCTAAAATTAACTAAATTAAGCTAATTCTACAGTTGCGCCAGCTTCTTCAAGAAGTTTCTTGGCAGCTTCAGCTTCGTCTTTGGTTGCCTTCTCTTTTACAGTCGAAGGTGCGCCATCAACGATAGCTTTTGATTCACCAAGGCCTAGGCCGGTGATTTCTTTAACAGCCTTGATAACGGCTACTTTTTGTGAACCAGCTTCTTTGATTTTAACTGTAAATTCAGTTTTTTCATCAGCAGCAGGTGCAGCTTCAGCAGCGACTACAGCAACAGCTGCAGCAGGTGCAGCGGCGCTTACGCCCCATTCGTTTTCTAGGTGCTTAACGATTTGTGATAGTTCTAGTGCAGACAATTTGTTGAGTTCATCAACGATTTTTGCTTGTGCAGCAGATAGCTTGATTTCTTCAGCCATGATTTAATTCTCCTTAAGTTTTAATGATTACAAAATTAGTGACGAAACTACAAAGCTTCGGCGCGCTGTGACAAAACTTGCGCAAATCCTCGTTGTGCGCCATTGGCAACACTCAAGAATCCGGTAAGTGGAGCGGCAATAACACTGACCAATTGACCGCGGAGTTGATCCTTGGTTGGTAGTGAGGCTAGTGCCGTAACGGTTGCGGTGTCAAGTGCTGCACCAGTGTTGTCAAAACCAGCAACCAGCTGCAATGCTGGGTGGGCTTTAGCAAACTTAGCCAGTACTTGTGCTGGCGCAACTTCGTCGGTGCTTGAAAAAGCATAGACTAATTGACCAGTTAGCAAACTTGTATCAGCGGCTTTAAACTTGTCGTTACCAGCCAAAGCGACGCGAACCAGGCGGTTTTTGGCCACCTTGATGACAACGTCGTTAGCGCGGGCAGCGGCTCGTAGTTCCTGTAGTTCAGCGACTGTCAAAGTATTGTAAGTTGCACCTACAGCACTTTTGGCAGTTGTAAATAATTCAGCTAATTCTGCAACCAAAGCGTTCTTTTTATCGCGTGAAATTGCCATAAAAATCCTTTCTTTGATTGATATTCATTTTTATTCGACCAAATTGTAAACGTTCTAGACAGTT
>CAIOSL010000093.1 GCA_903861015.1 uncultured bacterium | reverse complement strand
GGTGAAGTTACAAAAGGCAAGGTCATGCCTGGCGTTCTGGTCAGGGTGAAGCGTGACAAGGAACAAATTGCCGAGGTTAAGGTGGTGAATGTCCAACGCCAACAGCAAGAAGCTAAAGAAGTGTTTGAGGGCGAAATGTGTGGCATGAGCCTAAAATCATCCAAGAAACTTTTGTTGCAAGAAGGCGACAAGTTAGAATTATTTACTCGTGAATTAGTCAAACGAGTGTTAAAATAAATAGCAGCAATAACTAAAAACAAACAAAAAGAAGGGTAAGTATATGTTTCAGCTAGATGATAAGTTCTTGGAAGAAATAGGTCTGGGCTCTTTGCCGGATGACCAAAAGAAGCCGTTTTTGCAGCATGTCTATGATGAGTTGGAGTTACGGGTGGGAACAAAATTATCCGATGGCATGACCGATGGTCAACTAGAAGAGTTTGAATCGATTATTGATCGAAAAGAAGATGTGGTTATTGGTTGGCTGGAAAAAGCCGTACCGGATTATTATAATGACGTGGTTTTTCAACAATTACAAACTGCTACCGGGCTGGATGTTAATGACGTCAATCTAAAGGCAGAATACGCTGCTACTAAATGGCTAGAGATTAATCGTCCGGACTATCGACAGGTTGTGGCCGAAGTTTTGACCACTCTAAAACAAGAGTTAGCGGCCAGTCGTGACGTTATATTGGGCGGCGGCAGCACTAATCAAGCGTAACCGTTTAGAAAATCACGCGCCGAGACTGTTCGTCCGCTTGGGGCGAGCAGTTGATCAATGATCAGATATTTGCCGTCAGAACATAGTATGTCGAGTTGCGAGTTGGGCGCAGAGTCGACACGGGCCTTTTTGATGATTAAAGTGCGGTCTTTAAACTTCATACGACTGCCAGGCCAACCTAGGTAGGCGCGGATTTCGCATTCGATTTGGGCGGCTGGCTTTGTGGCGTCGATGTCACCATCGGCTTTGGTTAACTTGCGAGAGTAGGTTGGGGCTATTGTATTTGGTTGATCGTATAGTGTAATCTGGTCATCCATATACTTTGGAATATAATTTGCCAACATTTGATTGCTGAGGGCGACTAGTTCGTCAGTCAAGCTGCGCGTAGTTGAATCAGAACTAATTGAAAGTTCTTGTTGAGCGATCAGTTTGCCTGTGTCTAGGCCGGAGTCGATTATCATCAGGCTGACGCCGGTTGTTTTTTGGCCGCTAAGGATTGAAAAAGTAATTGGGTCGGCGCCGCGCCACTCTGGCAGTAAGCTGAAGTGGCTGTTTAAGATACCTAATTTAAATGAATTTATGACTTGTTCGGATATAATAACCCCATAATCCACCACAACGCCTAATCGACTGTTGAATGATTGGCTCGCAAAGATGTCGTTAAGCTCTTTCTTGGTACTAGCAAATAGGATTGGTAGATTTAGTTTGCGAGACAACTCCTCTACGGGTGCAGTGCCTTTGTGATGGGGCGGTACGGCCTTGGTAATAACTACTTCGATATCGAAGTATTGGCTGAGTGAGGCGAGCGAGGCGGCGGCGACTGGTCCACTACCAAAGAATACTATTGTTTTCGATGTATTTTGCATAATCTACTGGTTGTAGCTCGCCCTTTTCGTCGAGCTTATAAAATGCTTTCTTGTCATCACGGATATGATCGATAAAAACAACCCCGTTAGTGTGGTCGATTTCGTGTTGGATGACCCTGGCGAGGAAGCCCTCAGCTTTGAATCTGACTTCGTTGCCGTCGATATCTAGCGCCTTGACGCGTATCTTGCTGTACCTGGGCACCTTACCGTAAACTCCCGATACGCTCAGACAGCCTTCGTAATCACTAATAATCTCGCCCTCGTATTTTACTATCTGGGGGTTGATTAGTGCTGTGAATTCACGCACTGACTTGTCCTCGAGCTCGCTTCGTACTGTTACGACTCGCTCCATTCGTCCAATTTGGACAGCTGCTAGGGCGGCGCTAATCTCGTGGGGCCTTGAATCTTCCCAGTCGATGGCAGCTGAATTCATGTCATCGATCAAACTAAGCGTTTCGTCGGTAACAATATGAACTCTAGACGACTTTTGACGCAAGCGTAGGTCGGGCAAAACAATAATGTCTTCTTTTTTCATCACCCTGCATTATATCAGGGATTATCAGAGGAGGCTAGTCGGATCGAGTTCGAATTGCCAGGATTTGGGAGGTATGAGCGCCACGGCATTAATTAAATACTCGCGTTTGGGGCTTTTGATAATTAATTGCCAGCGGTAGGTGTTGTTTTGGCGTTCATAGAATGCCGGAGTGGGCCCTAAGATTTGAACTTCACTAGGCAGCTTTAGTCGCAGCTCTTTTGCGAGAAGCTGAGAGTTTTTGATAGCAGTTGACTCGGTTTTGTAGACACAGGTTAGTTTGAGGAGGTGTGTAAAAGGAGGAAATAGGCCGTGTTGTCGTTCGCGTATTGTGTGGGCGTAGAATGACTCGTAGTCTTGTTTGATGCCATTAATTATACTGGGGTGTGTTGGCTGGTAGGTTTGCACTATGACTTGTGTCTTGTGCTCGTTGCGTCCAACGCGTCCGATAACTTGGGATAAGAGCTGAAAGGTACGTTCATTGGTGCTGTAATCTGGCAGGGATAGACCGGAGTCGGCTTGAATAATTCCGACGGTGCGGAGATTAGGTAGGTCGAGACCTTTGGCGACTACCTGAGTGCCAATAGCTATATCGATCGTCCCTCGATACAAGTCTTCGTAGCGGCTGCTGACGGTTGCATCATCAGAGTTGTCGGCGTCAAAGCGAGCAATGTTGGCATCTGGAAATAATTTGTGCAGTTCAGCTTCGATTAATTTTGTACCAATGCCTTTATGGATTATATTAACGCTGCCGCAGTTAGGGCAGTGGGTTGGTATGTTGGTTTTATGGTTACATATGCGGCAACGCATGCAGTGTTGGTCGGCGTGTAGGGTTAGTGGTAAGAAGCACCTTGGGCACTCGGTTGTCCAACCGCACTCTTCACATAAAGTAGTACTGGTACTGCCGCGACGGTTGTGGAATATAAGCGCTTGTTTGCCGCTAGACAGTGTACTGGTGATCTGTTCAATTAATTGATTCGATATGAAACGATGCTTCGAAAAATTTGCTCGCTTGGTCATATCCACCAAGCTTACTATTGGCGGTTGGCTGTTCTGTCTAGCTATCTTGGTTAGACGCAGAACTTGGTTGCTTGACTGTTCGGCCAAATAGCGATCAACGACACTTGGGGTAGCGCTGCCAAATATGACTTTGGCGTTATGAAATCGGCCAAGCATTGTGGCGACCCTAAGAGCGGAATATTTTGGCGATTGTTCTTGTTTAAAGCTGGGCTCATGCGCTTCATCGATTATGATTGCACCGATCGTTTTAAATGGCGTGAATATGGCTGAACGTGGCCCGATAACTACACGCGGCGTGGCGCTTGACAGGGCTTCGTTCCAAACATTGTGCCTGGCCGACTCTGACATTTTTGAGTGGGTTAATAATAAATCGCTGAAATGGTTTGAAAATTCTGATATTAACTGTGGTGTTAAAGCGATTTCTGGGGCTAATATAATAACCGACTTGCCATTGCCGATGGTTTTTTTGGCTACGTCTATGTAGATCTCGGTTTTACCCGATCCGGTGATACCTTGAAGTAGATAGGTGCCAGGATTTGCATTTGACAGGTAATCTATAACCGAGGACTGTTCGTCGTTGAATACAATATTTGTTCGGTCACGTTTGGTTATTGGCATCTGGTGGTTTATTGACCGACGGGTCTTTTGGAGACCACGAGGTAGTATGGTTTGCAAGACCGTTGCAAGCGGGGTTACGTAGTAGGCCGACATCCATATGGCTAGATCAATTAACGGCCGGGGGAGTGGTATTTGGCTAAGAGAGGAGGTGATTGGCTTGGTCGTGTAGGTCGGTTTGGTCGATTCACGCAGTACGATACCGATCATTTGTTTCTTGCCGACCTCTATTATAACTACGCTGCCTATAGCTAATAGCTCATTCGAAGAATAAGTAAAAGAGTCATTGCCAACTCTAACAATTTGGGTTGGTGCCACCTCGTAATAGTGCATAACTATTAGTATACTGCTAAACTATAAATATGTATTTTGAAAGTCGCGAGCAAGCTGGGCAAATATTAGCGGCAGAACTTTTAGCTAAGTATCGCTATGATGATTGTGTTGTTGTGGCCCTGAATGATGGGGCAGTTTTGGTGGGGGAGCAAATCGCCAAGGCCTTGCACTGTCTTTTGACCATGTTATTAGTTGAGGAGATCCAGGTTCCGGGCGAAGGCGTTAGTTTTGGTGGAGTATCACAGAATGGTGGCTTTACGTACAATGGTATGTTCTCGGCCGGCGAAGTCGAAGAATACACTAGTGAATATCACGGATATTTGGAGCAAGAGCGCCAACAGGCTTTTCAAAGGATCAACCGATTATTGGGTGATGGCGGTTTGATTAATAACGATATGTTGCGTGATCATGTGGTTATTTTGGTGGCTGATGGTCTTGATACTGGCGCATCGTTGGACGTGGCGGTCGAGTTTTTGAAACCCATAAGGATCAAACGATTGGTGGTGGCGACGCCAGTCTCGACGGTCCAGGCGGTCGACAAGCTGCACGTTCTGGCGGATGAGCTACATGTTTTGGACGTTAAAGAGAATTTTATGGGTACTGACCATTATTACAATCAAAATACAATTCCTTCACACGAAGAGACGATTGCCAAGATAAACCAAATCGTTTTAAACTGGCACTAATAAAACGTTGCTAAGCGTTGTAATATTGTGTTACGATAGAGTAAAGAAGATCAGAAAATAAGTTGTTAAGGGAGAGTATGTTAGACGTTTTTATTACATCGCGCGTAAGACGGAAGATTGTGGTCGTCTATGCTAAATATCCTGATTTTCGTACTCATGTCCGTGGCCTAGCCAAGCTAATCAAAGAAGATCCGGGTAATATACAGCGCGAGCTAAAAAGGCTCGAGAAAGTCGGCTTTTTGATTGGCGAGAAACAGGGTAACACCAAGATTTATTCGACCAACAAGCAATTCCCGATATTCAAGGAGTTGCAGGGTATAGTTATCAAATCTCAGCAACAAGCTGGTCGTCCGAAACGCTCATCTTCTGAATTTTAGCCATGTCATTGTTTGACAGAATACTATCAGCTAGGGGCATCGACCCTAGCAATATTGCAGACTTCTTCCATCCTGATTACGACAGTGCGCATGATCCTTTTTTGTTGCCGGATATGACGAAGGCCGTTGAGCGCTTAGTTTTGGCGCTAGGCAAACAGGAGCATATAACTATCTATGGTGATTACGATATTGATGGTCTGACTGCGACTACAGTACTAGCTGATTCGTTAAATAAGTTTGGTTTTAAAACAGTTGATGTCTATATACCAAATAGGTTCGTTGAGGGTTATGGACTGACTGTCGATGCGGTTGATAACATAGCCGCAACAGGGGCACAGTTAATTATCACTGTTGATTGCGGCAGCCTTAGCCATAAAGAAATAACCCATGCTAATGAAATTGGAATAGATATTATTGTGACCGACCATCACAACGTGGCGCTGGTTCAGCCGTCGGCGGTGGCGGTTATCAATCCGAAACGGGCCGACAATCGATATCCATTTCGGGATTTGGCCGGTGTTGGTGTGGCATTTAAACTAGTTCAGGCTTTGCAAACCAGGCTGGCTGGACTGCCTATTGGCCAAGAGAAGTGGCTGTTAGATCTGGTGGCGCTCGGCACTGTTTGCGATGTCGTGACTTTAGTTGACGAGAATCGAACTAATGTTTACTGGGGTTTGAAGGTTTTGGCCCAAACCAGACGAGCGGGGTTACGGGCCCTGATGAAGGTGTCCGGAGTTGACCCGATGAATATTAATGCTAGGTCCTTGGGGTTTGGTTTGGGGCCGCGAATGAATGCGGCGGGGCGGCTGGAGACTGCGCAGCACGCGTTGGATATGTTGCTGACCGAAGATGTGGGGGTTGCGCTTGATAAGGCGCAACATTTGGATAGCTTAAATATTGCAAGGCGCTCGGACCAAGATGAGATATTAAAACAGGCCGAAGTGATGGTTCAGGATTATGTTAACGATCCGGTTTTGGTTGTTAGCAGTCCTGGCTGGAATCACGGTATTGTTGGGATTGTAGCCGCTAAACTGATGGAGAGATACAAAAAACCAACATTTGTACTGCAAGAAATGGGCGAAGAGTCAAAGGGTTCGGCGCGGAGTTATGGTGATTTTAGCGCTGCTGATGCAATTAGGGCTAGTGATAGTTTGATCAAAAAAGGCGGTGGCCATAAATATGCTGCTGGAGTCAGTTTGCCGACAGTCAACATAGGGGCGTTTCGAGATAGCGTTAATCAGTTTTATAAAAGCTTGAATCTAAGTAACCAGCAAGAACTCTTGTTGCCAACAGCAGATACTACAGCTGATCTGTCGGAGCTTACCGAAGAATTGGTTAGTTTGATCGCTCAGATGGAGCCGTTTGGCAATGGTAATCCGCAACCTATAATCAAAACCGATAATCTGTTGGTTATGAAAGTCAGAAAAATGGGCAGTGATGATCAGCATGTAAAGATCGATCTGAAGGATTACACTGGTCGTACGCTGCAGTTTGTGGCTTTTAACGCGCCTGATCAGTTTTTTGTTTCAATTGGCGACCGGCTGAATGCTTGGTATCAAGTAGGGGTTAATGAATGGCAGGGGCGCCGCTCGGTAGAGTGCCGGTTGCTGCATCTAGAAATTCAGTAGTTGCATGTAGATGTTATCTCTGGTACAATATACGTTATATGGTACAAGTAACCCGAAAAGATGAACGAGAAGCAAACGAGAATATTATTCGTCGTTTTAACCGTAAGGTTTTGCAAAGCGGTGTTTTAATCCAGGCTAAATCAGTTATGCGATTTGAAAAACCAATTTCTAAGGCTGAGCGTCGTGCTAGCGCTATAGTTCGCAAGGCACGTAAGGCTGACAAGTTGGAAAAGACTAGGTTAGGACTTCGTTAAAGTGGCTTTAATAGAGCAAATCAATATCGATCTAAAAGCCGCCTTGCTAGGCGGCGATCGTTTTGCTGGTGAAGTGCTGCGTTCGATCAAAGCCGTTGTTTTAAACGAAGAAGTGGCACAAAACAAGCGTGACACTGGTTTGGACGATGCAGCGGTCGAACAACTGATTGCCCGTGAGGTTAAAAAGCGCAACGAAAGCGCGACTATTTATGATTCAGCTGGACGCGTAGACCTAGCTGATAACGAACGGGCCGAGGCCAAGGTTATGTCTAGATACTTACCGGCTCAATTATCTGAAGAGCAGATCACGACTGCCATTAAAGACATAATCGGTCAATTGGGTGTTAGTGGTCCCAGCGCTATGAGTCAAGTCATCGGCGCGGTTAAAAAGCAACTTGGTAATAGTGCTGACGGCGCACTGGTTGCTAAACTTGTCAAAGAAGCATTAAACTAAAATTACGAAATAGAGGGGTGACGCTATGATTATATTCTTTGGTCCTGCTGGTTCAGGCAAGAGTGTTCAGGGTCAAATATTAGCTGCGCGTAACGGTTGGCGCTGGTTGTCGGCCGGACAGTTGTTACGTGATACTCGTGACGTCCACGTCCTTCAAGCCCAACAAGAGGGCCGCTTGGTTGATTCTGACATCATCAACAAAATAATGGGTGAGGCTCTTAATCGTGCGACCGACATTAGTCGCCTGGTCATTGACGGCTTTCCTAGGCAAATTGACCAAGCTCGCTGGTTGGTTGAGAGCCAAACTGTTCAT
>CAIOSL010000092.1 GCA_903861015.1 uncultured bacterium | reverse complement strand
TTTACGATGGCTAATATTATTGCCAATCGTAATGTGCCGACGCTGGTTTTAGCACACAACAAGACTCTGGCGGCGCAGCTTTACGGCGAATTTAAATCGTTTTTCCCAGACAACGAAGTTCATTATTTTGTCAGTTATTTTGATTATTATCAGCCCGAGGCCTATATATCCAGCAGCGATACCTATATCGAAAAAGACAGCAAAATCAACGACGAGATTGATCGGCTGCGTCACGCGGCCACCATGGCGTTGCTGACCAGGCGTGATACGATCATTGTCGCCAGTGTCAGCTGTATTTACGGCATTGGTTCGCCCGAAGATTATGCCGCTATGTCGATCACGGTCACTAAAGGTGAGCGCCGTCTGCAGGACAAATTTGTCCGTTTGTTGACCGACATTCAGTATCAACGCAACGACATTGATTTTCATCGCGGTACTTTTAGGGTGCGTGGCGATATCGTCGATGTTTTTCCGGCCGGCAGCGATACGGCCTATCGGATTGAATTTTTTGGCGATGTTGTCGACCGTTTGACGCGCATCGATCCACTGACTGGCGAGATTTTGGCCGAACCGACCGAAGTGTCGATCTTCCCTAGTAGTCACTATGTAACACCTAAAGAAAAGATCGAGCGTGCCATTGCCAATATCAAAACAGAGTTTGCCGAACGACTGGAATGGTTTGAGCGCCACGACAAGTTGCTCGAAGCTCAGCGGTTGTCGCAGCGAACTAAGTACGACATTGAGATGTTGGAAGAAACTGGCTTCGTGAAGGGGATCGAGAACTACAGCCGCTATCTGACCAACCGCGAACCAGGCGAACAGCCAGCGACGCTTTTGGATTATTTTTCGGACGACTTTTTGTTGCTGGTAGACGAAAGTCATATGACTTTGCCGCAGGTACGGGGAATGTATAACGGTGATCGGGCCCGCAAAGAAGTTTTGGTTGAATACGGTTTTCGCTTGCCGTCAGCTCTCGACAATCGGCCGCTAACTTTTGACGAATTCAACAAACACATTCATAACGCAATCTATGTCTCGGCCACGCCAAGCGACTACGAGTTGTCACACAGCCCCAAACCAGCCGAACAGATTATTCGCCCAACAGGCCTAATCGAACCTGAAATTATTATTCGTCCGACCGAGGGTCAAATTGATGATCTGATCGCCGAGATACGCGACCGCACCAGCAAGCAGCAGCGCGTACTGGTAACGACGCTAACCAAGCGCATGGCCGAAGATTTGACGACCTATTTGCAAGAACTTGGCATTAAAACCGCCTATATTCACAGCGACGTCGATACATTGGAGCGCGGCGATATTCTGCGCGACCTGCGCACTGGTGTTTATGACGTACTGGTCGGCATTAACCTGCTGCGCGAAGGCTTGGACCTACCCGAGGTTAGTTTGGCGGCAATTATGGACGCCGACAAAGAAGGCTTTTTGCGTAGCACCGGCGCACTAATTCAGACCAGTGGCCGTGCCGCTCGCCACCTAAACGGCAAGGTTTTGATGTACGCCGACCGCATAACCGACTCGATGAAACGAGCGATCGACGAGATGGATCGCCGCCGCGCAATTCAGGTGGCCTACAACCAAGAACACAATATAACGCCCGAGAGCATTGCTAGGTCAGTTGGCGAAGGCTTGCGGGCATTGATACCAAAGAAGCCTGACGAATCACACAAACTCAACCTTAAAAAGATTCCAAAGGACGAATATCCACTGCTGATCCGCGAATTATCCGCCCAAATGGACATGGCCAGTGCCAACCTAGAATTCGAAAAGGCCGCCGAATTGCGCGACCAAATCGCCGAAATTCGCAAGCTTGTATCTTAGGTCTCACTCGGTAATGCTTGCAAAAATAAGCATACTATGCTAATATCATAAGACTGCATTCGATGAAATGCTAAGGGTCTCTTTCTATAGAGAAGCGCAAACCCCATTATAATAGCGCTTTCATTGAATTAATCTCTTATTTTTTACGAAATTGCAACAATATTATTACATTACAGAAAGGCTATTAAATATGGCATATCAACAATCACGTGGCGGTTTTCGTCCACGTACAAACAGTGGTGACGGACGTTCGGGTGGTTCACGCCCAAGCTTCGGTGGTGGCAATGGCGGTGGACGCCCAAGCTTTAACCGTGGTCGCAGTGGTGGCAGCCGTGGTCCAGTCAAAAAGTTTATCCACCCAAGCAAGTTTATTAATCAGGCAACTCCAAAGGCCGAGGAAGTCGCCTACGTACCGGTAAACAAGTTTATTGACTTTCCGTTTGGCAGCCAATTGCATCACAATATTGCCAAAAAAGGTTACGAATTGCCTTCATCGATCCAAGACCAGGCTATCCCGCACATCATTGAAGGCAAAGATGTTATCGGTATTGCTAACACTGGTACTGGCAAAACTGCAGCGTTCCTGCTGCCAATCATCGAACGTCAAACTGGCATTTCGTTGCGCCCAAGCGTTCTGATTATCGCTCCAACCCGCGAGTTGGCTCAGCAAATCGACGAACAATTCCGCGAGTTTAGCTATGGTCTTAATTTGTACTCGGCCCTAGTTGTTGGTGGTATGCCAGCTGATCGCCAAATTCGTGATCTAAGGCGCCGTCCGCACTTTATTATTGGTACACCAGGTCGTTTGAAAGACCTGATGAACCGCCGCCATATCAACCTCGAAAACATCAATACATTGGTGCTTGACGAGGCTGACAGGATGCTGGACATGGGCTTTTTGCCAGATATTCGTGCGATCGTCAGTGAAATGCCAAGCGAACGACAGACGCTGTTGTTTAGCGCGACAATCACACCCGAAATCACAACGATTATCAATAATTTCTCGCACGATCCAGTTACCGTATCGGTCCGAACTCGCGAGACCAACGAACACATCGAACAAGATGTGATCGAAGCCCGCGACAAGGCGCACAAACTTGAACTGTTAACTGACATGTTGCGCGACACCGATCAATACGACAAAGTCTTGGTCTTTGGTGAAACCAAATTTGGCGTTCAACGTTTGAGCGACCATTTGGATAACAGCGGTATCTCGTCAATCGCGATCCACGGCAACAAAAACCAGTCACAACGTGCCCGTGCTTTGAAGCGATTCAAAGATGGTCAAGTTCGTGTCATGGTGGCTACCGACGTCGCGGCCCGCGGCCTAGACATTCCAAATGTGTCACACGTGATTAACTTTGATACACCACAAACCTACGATGATTATATTCACCGTATCGGCCGTACTGGTCGTGGTGGTGCATCTGGACGTGCTCATACCTTTATTGAATCAAGGCGCTAAGATTTAAAAAACCGCATTAATACCCCGAAAGGGGTATTTTTGTTTGACTTTAAAAACTTGGCATGTTCAAACTTTTTGCTACTTGGTCTATAATGATCTTATGACAGAAATATCTCGCGAGGACGTATTGCATTTGGCCCGGCTTTCTAGTTTAGAGCTGAGCGAAGATGAAATTAGTGGTTTACAGAATGACATCGGTAATATCTTGGGTTATGTTCAACAACTAGGCAATTTAGACACCAAAGGCGTTGAGCCAACCTACCAGGTGACGGGGTTGCAAAATGTGTGGCGTGACAACGACACGGTTATTGATTATGGCGTTACCCGCGAGCAATTGCTCAAACGGGCGCCACAATCGGCTGATAATCAAGTAAAAGTACCAAAGGTTTTATAATTTATGACTATTTCAGAAGTACAGGAACAGATAAAAGCAAGTTCGGCCCGAGCGGTGGTTGAGGCATCAATTGCCAAAGCTAAACAAAACGCTGAATATAATGCGCTGCTGAGTTTAACCGAAGAGCGAGCGTTGGAGCGAGCGGATGCGGTTGATGCTGGCAAGATTACCGGCAAATTGGCCGGTGTGCCGTTTGTGGTCAAAGACAACTTTTTGGCATTTGGGGCACCAACTACGGCGGCCAGCAAAATGCTAGCCGGCTTTGATGCGCCACTGCAGGCAACGGCAGTCGAAAAACTCGAAGCCGAAGGCGCGATTTGTATTGGCAAATCGAATCTTGACGCCTTTGCTCATGGTGGCAGCACCGAAAACTCGGCCTATGGGCCAACCAAAAACGCCTATGACAAAACTCGAGTTTCGGGCGGCAGCAGCGGCGGGTCGGCCGTTATTACGGCATTGGACATCGTACCGTTTACGTTAGGCAGTGATACTGGTGGATCAATTCGCCAGCCAGCCAGTTTTAATGGCGTAGTTGGCATCAAACCGACTTATGGTACCGTCAGCCGCTACGGTGTTGTTGCAATGGCCAGCAGCACCGATACGATCGGGTCGATTACCTCGAACGTAGCTGATGCCGAAACGGTTATGAGTATTATGGCGGGTCGTGATGATCGCGACATGACAACCTTGCCGGATTTTTTTGAAGTACCACAGTTTGTCAAACCGGGTCAAAAGATTGGTTTGATCAAAGAATTCATGACCGATGGCGTGGATATTGAAGTCAGGACCAAGATCAACGAATATGCTGATAGTTTGCGGGCCAAAGGCCACACGGTCGAAGAAGTCAGTTTGCCGATGTTAGAATACTCGTTAGCGATCTATTATATTATTGTGCCGGCCGAAATCAGTAGTAATTTGGCTCGCTATGACGGCATCCATTATGGTTATCGTGCCGAGGGTGCGAAAACCCTGGCCGAATTATATGGTCGCAGCCGTAACGATGGTTTTATGACCGAGAACAAACGTCGTATTATGATCGGCAGTTATGTCTTGTCGAGCGGCTATTTTGACGCCTATTATTTAAAGGCACAAAAAGCACGGACACTGCTGATCAAGCAATTTAACGATTTGTTTGCGCAATACGACCTGTTGATTGGGCCAGTAGCACCGACGACGGCCTTTCGGTTGGGCGACAACACATCTGATCCGATCAAGATGTACCTAGAGGACGTTATGACGGTACCGGCGTCCCTGGCGGGCTTGCCGGCCATCAGCGTACCAGCCGGCGTCAGTCAAACCGACATGCCAATTGGCGTTCAGTTGATTGGTCCAGCGCGCAGCGATGCTAAACTACTGGCTTTGGCACGATCACTGGAGACCAAGTAAATGGATCAGACCGTAGTTTTTTTGCTGGCGGCAATTTTGATCGTTGCAGCGTTGATATTTTTGGCGATAAGTATTGGGCGTAAGGGCAAGAAATATCTTGACGTCGAAGTTTATCGAGCCAAGTGTCTAAAAATCGAGCATCAATTAAAGAAAGACGAGCCAGCCAGCTATCATTTGGCGGTGCTTAATGCCGACAAATTGGTTGACCAGGCTCTGCGCGAACTGGGTATGAACGGTCAGACGATGGGCGAGCGCTTGCGGGACGCAGTAAAAATGTTTAGTGATCGCAGTGGCATATGGGAAGCGCACAAATTACGCAATGTGATTGCGCACGAAGCCGATGCGCAGGTCAGTTACGACCAAGCCCGTCACGCATTGATGAATTTTAGAAAAGCATTGAAAGATCTGGGAGCGATATAATGATAACCGAAGAAATACTTGCAAAATACGATATGACAATTGGTATCGAATGCCACGTTCAGTTGGCGACCAATACCAAATTATTCAGTGGGGCCGACAATGATGCCAGGGACAAGGCGCCTAACAGTGTAGTTAGCCCGATTGACTACGGTCTGCCTGGCATGTTGCCGGTGCTTAACCGCAAAGCAGTTGATTTGGCGATTAAAGCCGGCAAGGCCTTAAATAGTCAAATTGCCAGGGTTAGTCGTTTTGATCGCAAACACTATTTTTATCCTGACCTGCCAAAAGGTTACCAGACAACCCAAATGTATCAGCCAATTATCGAGGCGGGTGTGGTTCATGCGCCGCTCGATGACGGTAGCGTTGTTGATGTTCGCGTACATCACGCTCACCTCGAGGAAGATGCTGGCAAGTTGACTCACTTTGGTGACAGCAGTTTAGTCGATCTTAACCGGGCTGGCACGCCATTGATCGAGATTGTGTCCGAACCAGATATTCACTCGCCAGCAGCCGCCAAAGCTTATGCTACCGAACTATATCGTTTGATGACCTATGCTGGCGTGACCCACGGTGATTTGTACCACGGCAATATGCGTTTTGATGTTAATATATCGATCGCGCCAAAAGGTGCAACCGAACTGGGTAAACGCGCCGAGGTCAAAAACCTGAACTCGTTCAAGAGTGTTGAACGGGCGGCCGAATACGAGTTTAGGCGCCAAGTTGAATTAATCGAAAACGACGGTCGGGTGGTTCAGGAAACGCGTGGTTGGGACGATGCCAAGCAAAAGACGACTAGTCAGCGCAGCAAAGAGGACGCTCAGGATTACAGGTATATGCCTGATGCCGATATTCCACCAATTGTTTTGACCGACGAAGAAATTACCCGAATTCAGGCCGATATGCCACGTTTGCCAGGTGAATGGCGTCAGTTGTTGGGTCAATTAGGTTTGGACTTTTTGCAAATCGAAACCTTGTTGGATGCCGAGAACGAATATCGTGGCCGAGTTAATATCTTGCAGATGATCGAATCGGTTATTGAAGATCCAAAAAAAGCTAAGTTTGTGGCGATTTGGAATGTTAATAACTTTGTGCCAATGCTACGCAGTGACGAGACGTTGGCGGCCAGCCGAATTGACTTTTTGGCGATCGAACTGGCGATTTACGATCTGATCGCAGCTGATAAGATTAGCTCGACTAACGCTAAAACTCTCTTTCGTGAACTAATAACCCAGACAAGCCTGCCCGATGTCGAGCAGTACGCAACCGACAAGGGTTATATACAGATGAGTGACGCGTCGGCGGTGGTGGCGATCGTCGATCAGGTCTTGGCCGATCCAAGGTCAGCTGTTGCGATCCAAGAACTGAAGAACGGTAACGATAAAGTGATCGGCTATTTGATCGGTCAGGTGATGAAGAGTTCGAGTGGGCAGGCTAACCCTGCATTAGCGCAAAAAATAATCAGGGAAAGGATCCTAAACTAATGAAACAACCAACCAAAGCTATCATTTGTGCTGCTGGACTGGGAACGAGGTTTTTGCCTCAAACCAAGGCAATGCCCAAAGAAATGTTGCCGATTATCGACAAGCCAGTTATTCAATTGATCGTCGAACAAGCAGTTAAGGCTGGGGTTACGGAAGTTATTATTGTCACCGGCAGCACCAAGCGTGCGATCGAGGATCACTTTGACCGCAGTGACGAGTTAGAGGCTGAACTACGCGAGCGCGGCAAGGACGACAAGGCCGATCAGATCAAAGCAATTGCCGAGATGGCCAACTTTATCTATATTCGACAAAAAGGCTCGCCAAAAGGCAATGCTCGACCAATTTTGAATGCCCGCCATTTGATCGACGACGACGAACCGTTCTTTGTCTTTTTTGCGGATGACTTTTTCAGGTCAGACACAGCGTGGCCATTGCAGCTTAAAGAGGCTTATAACAAGACCGGTAAATCTGTCATATCATTGATCGAAATTGATAAAAAAGATGCCGATAAGTATGGTATGGCCGAGATCGGTGATCAGTTGTCGGACCGTGTATTCAAATTAAAGGGCTTGGTAGAGAAACCGGGTGAGGCCAATGCTCCATCTACCTTCGCATCAGTAGGAAGCTATCTGTTGACGCCCGATATTATACCTTTAATCGCACAGGAAAAAGTTGGAGTTGGCGGCGAAATAACATTAGCTGACAGTATTAATGAACTAGCCAAGCAGGATGTTGTCTACGGTTGTTTCATTGAGGGCGTATGGCACGATACGGGTGACCAATTGCGTTATCTTGAAGCAGTGGTTGATGCGGCCCTTGAAAGTCCAAAATACGGCAAGGATCTAGCGGCCTATCTTAAAAAACGCATAAGCTAATCTCGTATAAAACTCAAGACCTCTGCAACATGCTGACCGGCACTCGCATCTGCAAGCCTAAGTGTACGCGCTTTTGGTTGTAAAAGTCTAGATAAGCGGTTAGCTTAGCTTGCTGGCGAGGGAGCGGAAC
>CAIOSL010000091.1 GCA_903861015.1 uncultured bacterium | reverse complement strand
TGCAGAGGTCTTGAGTTTTATACGGGGTGATTGTGGCTCTAACAATAAAAATAGTCCACTATGAAAGTGGACGATTTTTATTGGCGGGCCCGGCCGGATTTGAACCGGTGATCTCCTCCGTGACAGGGAGGCGTGATAACCCCTTCACTACGAGCCCATAGCGATACTTTGAATATGATAGCAGTTTTTGGCAGTTGGTGCAACAGGTGGTAACGTTTATTTTACTAGCCTGGAGTGATATAATAATATCGTTCAACCGAGTGCCGCTGTAGCTCAGCTGGTAGAGCGGCGCTTTCGTAAAGCGTAGGTCTCCGGTTCAAATCCGGACAGTGGCTCCATTTATATCTTATGAAAGACACAATAGTTAAATCATTAAAAGATCTGCTAGCCGATAGATATCTGTTGGTGTTATTGGTTTCGATGCTGTTAATGTCGTCAACTTTGTCGCTTATTATTGGGTTGTCTATTCACCCAAGCGAGAGGCAACTGATCTCACATTACTCGGCTTTTGGAGGAACCCAGTTTTATTTTGATCAATGGTTTTATTTGGCGGTTTTTGTGGTGTTTGGATTGCTCGTGTCATTATTGCATTCTATAATTTCCGTCAAGCTACTGATCGTTCGGGGAAGGTCAATGGCAATTATGTTCGCTTGGCTGGGTATAGCAGTTGTTATTATGGGTTGGATCAGTGCACTAACCATCCTTAATCTTAGGACTTTGTTGTAGTCGACTATGATTGATCTCGAGATACCTTTAGGCAAAAGAACATTAAAATATCGCTTGTTTGAGATGCTGCCTGCTGCCATTAGCTACGGCGCACTACTGTTGATAGTTATTTTATCTTTGATCAGCCCAACACTAGCTGCTGTTTATCTGTTATTGGTTATAGTGACGCTACTTGTAAAGTCGATTGGTATTGCTATTCATACCGTCCAGGGTCGCAATAATCTCGAGGCAGCCCAAAAAGTCGACTGGCATGATCGTTTGGCTGATCTGGAGAAACCCGAAGATTCATTTAATAAAAAACGATCGATCCGGTCCCGTGAGTTTGCGTTTTATAACCATATAGACAACCTGAGGCTGATGACGGCTGATCCTACGGCTTTCCCTAGGCCGTCCCAAGTTTACAATGCGGTAATAATCGCGACCTACAACGAATCATACGAGGTCTTGGCGCCCACGGTGGAGTCGGTTATCAAGAGTACCCAAAGCAGTAAGCGAATAATACTGAATATTGCTTACGAGGAGAGAGGAGGAGAGGCGGTTAAAGAGACGGTGCACAGGCTTAAGCGTGAATACGGCAATAAGTTCTACGCCTTTAATTTGGTTGAACACCCCAAGGACTTGTCAGACGAGGTTATAGGCAAGGGGTCGAATATTACTTTTGCCGGTTATTTTTTACAAGATTGGCTCAAGACTGAAGGGATATCGTCCAAGAATGTTATAGTTACAACTCTGGATGCCGACAATCGGCCTCATCCAACTTATTTTGATTATCTAACTTACGAGTATATAGTACACGAAAATCGTAAACATCTTTCGTATCAGCCGATATCATTATTTATGAGTAATATATGGGATGCGCCAGCACCGATGCGGGTTATTGCCACGGGTAACTCGTTTTGGAATATAATCAGTTCGATGCGACCGCACGCCCTCAGAAATTTTGCTTCGCATTCACAACCTATGGACGCCCTCGAAGAGATGGGGTTTTGGAGTAAGCGAACTATTGTCGAGGATGGCCACCAGTTTTGGCGTAGCTACTTTTATTTTGGTGGCAATTATTCGGTACTTCCTTTGTTTGTACCGATCTATCAAGACGCTGTGTTGTCCGATACGTACCTCAAGACTCTAAAGGCGCAGTTTATTCAGTTAAGGCGCTGGGCTTACGGGGCATCAGATGTACCGTACGTAGCAACCCGGATTTTTACTAGTCAACGCAATGTATCGCTGACTGGCGGCATAGAGAAGCTGATCAGATTACTAGATGGTCACGTCACCCTAGCCAGTGTCTCGTTATTGGTTGCATTTGGTGGTTGGGTGCCTCTGCTTATTAATAGCGAAGCTTCCAGAAGTATACCAGCGCATCAGTTGCCAGAGGTGGTCAGTATGATCCAACAGGTGGCTTTAGTCGGACTGTTTATTACAGTATTCTTGTCATTCAAGATGTTACCACCACGACCTGAACGCTACAAAAGAAGCCGAACATATTTGATGGTCTTTCAGTGGTTTTTGATGCCGTTTACGGCGATCCTTTACAGCGCGGCGTCGGCGCTATATTCACAAGGCAGGTTATTTACTGGGCGCTACTTGGACAAATTTGATGTTACATACAAGGCTACGAAAGAATCGGTTGCCAGGACAAAACAGGTCAAAGGCAAGCCGCTCGATAAGAACAGCTAGGCTCCGTACTAGCTCTGAATTACGTTGATATATGTAAATGTATTTAAAAGTCCACTCTGCGTAAGAGTGGACTTTTAGTTTAATCTCATACTTAAATAATTAAAACGTTCTAAAGCGAACGTCGCGTTTGATCTGGCTTAGTGTCTTATCGTACTCAAAACCTAAACTAAATCGATCGAGCTTGGACTTGGTAGAATGGTCGGATATCTGTTGTTGACCCATACTTCTATATTAGCATTAACGCTATGGTTTGTCAATGGAACACTTTCTTGGCTTTATATCGCTTATGATATATAGCCGATTGGTTTTTATCTATGAAGCAGGTGGAAAACTATATAGTAATGTGGGTAACTTTTAAGATACAAATAACCCCGTCATCTAAATGACGGGGTATTATAATACGTTATTGGTGGGTCCTAAAGGATTCGAACCTTTCACCTCCACAACGTCAATGTGGCGCTCTAGCCAAATGAGCTAAGGACCCTTAGGTAATAGAATAGCAAAATAGGCGATACTACGCAAGAATGTGTTATGATAATTAATGGACGATGAAGTGAATTAACCGATCACTGAGTCCCGTGGGAAGTAGTAATGTACGTAACGTTACTTCATAAGAGTCCAGATTCACTGTAATGTGAACGGAAAGTCCGGTGGAACCACCCGATTATAAGGGTCCGAGACATGCGATAAATAGATTTAATTTTTTAAATTTAGACATCGCATGTTTTTATTAATTTAAGTTAAAAGATACGGAGTAAAAATGAACAAAGATCAACTACATGCAATGCGACACAGCCTGGCTCACATTACTGCCGCTGCAGTCAAGAAATTATGGCCTGAAGCTAAGTTTGGCGTCGGGCCTGTAATCGAGAACGGTTTTTACTACGATATCGATTTAGGTGATGTTAAGATATCTGAGGCGAATTTCCCTAAAATCGAAAAGGTTATGAGGGGTATTATCAGTTATGGCGATAATTTTGATAAGATCGAGATGCCAATTGACCAAGCAATCGTTTGGGCGAAAGATAAAAATCAGCCTTACAAAGAAGAGCTTCTAAATGACTTAATGCGCTCAGGTACGACAGTTGCCAGCGAATTGGATATGGATGAAATTGGGGTAGCAACCGACGGGGTGTCAGCAGTTGATAGTGTGACGTTTTATAAAAATGGTATATTTATGGACCTATGTCGTGGCCCTCATGTTGGTAACACGAAAGACGTCGGTGCTTTTAAGCTGATGAGAGTAGCAGGGGCTTACTGGCGCGGTAAAGAGACTAACCCACAGATGCAACGTTTGTATGGCGTAGCTTTTGCGACACAAGAAGAATTAGACCAGTACCTAGATAGACTCGAACAAGCCAAGTTGCGTGATCATCGTAAATTGGGTAAAGAACTCGATCTTTATACGCTATCACCTCTGGTCGGGGCTGGATTACCTTTGTTTACCCCAAGAGGTGTAATATTGCGGGATCTTGTCAGTCAGTATTCAAATCAACTACGTCAAGCCTATGGATTTCAAAAAGTATGGACGCCGAACATAACAAAGAAGGATCTGTACGAAGTTTCGGGTCATTGGGAGAAGTTTGGTGATGAGCTATTTTTGGTTACTAGCCAAGAGACCAGTGATAGTTTTGTTTTGAAGCCTATGAACTGTCCTCATCATGGACAGATATTTGCTTCGAGGTCACGCAGCTACAAGGATATGCCGGTCCGATATTTGGAAACAACTACGGACTATCGTGACGAGAAGACTGGTGAACTTGGCGGTCTTAACCGCGTTAGGGCGCTAACGCAGGATGATAGTCATGTATTTTGTCGCAATGATCAGATACAAAACGAGATTAATAATTTACTTGCTAGCGCTAGAAAGCTATACTCATCGTTTGGCATGAAACTGCGAGTCCGTCTGTCGTATAGAGATGACGGCAGTTCGTATTTGGGCGATGCGGCACTGTGGGAGTCGGCGCAAGCACAACTAAAGGCGGCGGTTGTTGAGAATGGTCTCGATTACTTTGAGAAAACAGGCGAAGCGGCGTTTTATGGTCCCAAGATCGATTTTATGGCAACAGATGCAATTGGACGCGAACATCAAGTAGCTACAGTTCAGTTGGATTTTGTTCAGCCAGCTCGTTTTGGATTGGAGTATATAGACAACAAAGGTGAAGGTCAGACGCCTGTGATGATACACTGTGCGCTTTTGGGGTCTATCGAAAGATTCTTGAGTGTGTTCATTGAACATACCGCCGGATGGTTTCCGTTTTGGGTTGCACCTGAACAGGTCAGGGTTCTTACTATAAATGACACCATTGTTGATTATGTGGCCGAGGTTGAGGCTGTTTTAAAGTCGGTGGTGCTTATGTCACCCGTCAAATACAATGAACTCAGATATACAGTTGACGATCGCAATGAATCTCTGGGCAAGAAGATTCGTGAGGCGACTACGTGGAAGATACCCGTACAATTAATTATTGGTCAAAAGGATAAAGATGCGCGCGAGGTTAGTGTCCGTACTCAATCGGGTGAAGAGAAGATAAAATTGGATGACCTTGCAGAGTATCTAAAAAAAGCATAAGATGAGAGCCGTTTCACCGTTAATTGTCATAGTAGGGCCTACGGCTAGTGGTAAAACATCGCTAGCTATTGAAATGGCAAGGTTGTGTAACGGCGAGATTGTATGTGCTGACTCAAGGACTATATACAGGCACATGGATATCGGCACAGCTAAGCCGACGGAACAAGAAATGACGTTAGTGCCTCATTGGGGGATTGATATTGTAAATCCAGGCGAGTCATTTTCGGCATCTGATTTTAAGAGTTATGCTACAGAGAAGATTGACGAGATACGTTCTAGGGGACGTATTCCTTTCTTGGTTGGCGGAACTGGACTATATGTAGATGCTGTAGTGTTAGACTATCAATTTGGTAGTCCATCCGACCCTGTGCTGCGAGAAAAACTTGATAAAATGACAATAGGCGAGCTGCATGAATATTGTAGTACCAACAACATAAGTTTACCGGAGAATAAGTTAAATAAACGCTATGTTATACGCTCTATCGAACTAAATGGCACCCAAACATCTCGACGAACCAACCCTGCGGATAATACAATTGTAGTAGGAATATCAACAGACAAAGAGATATTACGAAACAGAATTCGTATTCGGGTTGAACAAATAATTAACAAAGGTGTTGTAGAAGAAACAAAGTACATAGGTGATAGGTATGGCTGGGGCAACGACGTGCTTAAAGGTAATATATACCCAGTAGTCAAAGAATATTTGAATGGTTCTATTGACATCGATAAATTAATCGAGCGGGCTGCTTATTTAGATTGGCAATTAGCAAAGCGGCAACTAACTTGGTTTAAGCGGAATGACTTTATTAAATGGTTTAACCTTGTCGATGCAAAGCAATATTTGACTGAGCAACTCGCAAAGTATAAGTCGACGTGATATTATAAGAACAAGAAAGTTATCCAACAAAAGATGATAGATGCATTGTTTGGTTCAAAAACTAGGGTAAAGTTACTGTACTTATTCCTGAATAATCCATAGCAGCCGCATCATATCTCAGAAGTTTTTCATCAGGCACTATTACTTGATATACTATCGGTCTGCCACCTTCTGATGCCACTTCT
>CAIOSL010000090.1 GCA_903861015.1 uncultured bacterium | reverse complement strand
CTGCCGGCTATTCAAGCATCGTTCGATGTTCGTTTGGAATCGCAAAAAGGCGATATTAATTTTGCAACCAAGTTGCTAGCCGCCATGCGCAACAAATTTGGCGGCCACAACATTAACGGTCAACAATAGCTATTTCTTAAGGCCAGCCTTGATCAGACCGCTAAACAATGGATGCGATCGGTTAGGTCGTGACCTAAACTCGGGATGAGCCTGAGTTGCCACAAAATAGTCGTTTTGAGGTGCTTCGACAAACTCAACCAACTTGCCGTCGGGCGACAAACCGCTAATCACCAAACCACCGTCGTTAATTTGACGAATAAATTTTTGGTTAACTTCATAGCGATGACGATGACGCTCGACGATGTTCAATTTGCCGTAAGTCTTGGCAATTTTTGACCCCTTAACCAAGGTTGCCTTATAATCGCCCAGCCGCAATGTGCCGCCAGTCGATTCTTTGCCGGCTTGGCCGTTCATAATGTAAACGACATCACTTTTAGTATCAGAGACAAATTCGGTACTGTTGGCATTGGCCAGGCCAGCTTTTCGGGCAGCAGCAATCACCGCCACCTGTAAGCCAAGACAAATACCCAAATACGGCAAGTTATTGTCCAGGGCATAACGCGCGGCTGCGATCTTGCCTTCAACCCCTCGGTTGCCAAAACCGCCCGGAACCAACAGAGTATCAACGCCCTTGAAATCTTCGTCGGTCGCAGTTTCGGCATTAATCCAAACTACTTTCAAACCAACTTTCTCACTCCAGGCAGCTGCTTTTAAGGCCTCGACGACCGAGATATAGGTATCTTCGTTGTCGGTATATTTGGCCACCAATCCAACCCTGATTTGACGGTCGGATTGATAATTCTGGCGCTCAATCAAGTCCTTCCATTTTGATAAATCCGGCTGGTTATGCAGACCCGAAAAGTCGGATAGCAGATTGCTGATTTTGCTATCGGCAATTGTCAGCGGCACGCGGTAAATCGTGTCGGCGTTTGGCATCAGAATAACGTTGTCTTCGGGTATACCGCCAAACAAACTAATCTTTTTGGCCACCCCAATCGGCGCTGGGCTGTCGGTGCGAACCACCACGGCATCCGGCATAATTCCAAAACCGCGCAAATCACCCAGAGCGTTCTGAGCCGGTTTGGTCTTAAATTCTTTGCTAGTACCAATGAACGGCACATAAACCACATGAACAAACAAACAGTTAGCCCGGCCAACTTTTTGAGATAACTCACGAATTGCTTCGACAAAACTCAACCCTTCATAGTCCCCAACCGTCCCGCCGATCTCGACAATATGAACGTCGCTGCCACTATCTTTAGCCGACTGAATAATCTCGTTTTGGATTGAATTAGTCAAATGTGGCACCAGCTGGACAGTCTGACCGCCAAATTTGCCGGCTCGCTCGTCCGCAATCAACTCAAATAACAACCTGCCAGCCAAAGTAGCGCTCTTTTTGGTTACTTCGATATCTAAGAATCGTTCATAGTGCCCCAGGTCCAGATCGGTCTCGGCGCCATCATGCGTCACAAAACATTCGCCGTGCTCTCTGGGATTTAAAAGGCCCGCATCTACGTTGAGATACGGGTCGCATTTTTGAACCGAAACCTTAGCCCCTTTGGCTTGTAATACAGCACCCATACTGGCTGCCGTTACACCCTTACCTACCCCTGATAGAACACCCCCGGTAACAAATATGTATTTCTGTTGTTTAGCCATGAATTGTTAATATCTCCATGGGATTTCATTGTAGCACCAAAATGCCCAACCACACTACATATAGCAGAGGGCGTTGTTTTTTCTACGCTAGAATATCTTCGATCGTCGACCCGGGGCTGTACAGACGTAATTGATCCTCGTTTTTTGACCAATAATCACGAATCGGCTGCAACAAGCGCCAGCTACCCAGCACCTCATCGCTACTCGCAAACAAACTCTTTTGGCTCGATATCGCGTCGACAATCACCTGTTCGTAAGCATCAGGTAGTTTGGTACCCTTGTCGTAATTAAAGCTCAGATGCCGTGTTTCAAAATCGCGGCTATAACCTGGTTTTTTGACAAACAACTCCATATCGATCGACTCATTTGGCTGAATCCTAAATGTCAGGCAGTTGCTCTGAGCGCCATTGGTCTTTTTAAGTCGAATCCGTATTTCGGTTAGGCTTTGAGACAAAGATTTACCGGTTATTAACCTGATCGGAACATTAAGCCATTTCTCATCACTCGACACCAGATCTAGCGCTACAAAAGTCTCGACCATACTGTCAGACTTGGCCACTTCGTCCCGATAGCCAACATATTGACCGCGAATAACCAACTTTGGATCGACTAGTTGTAGTTTTTTCAATGCCTCTAGCCTCAGTTTTGGCATTTGGTCCCATTCAAAATCGGCCGGCGTATTCATTACTGTCAAAACCAGTAGTTGCATTAGGTGCCCTTGCACCAAATCGCGCAAGGCGCCAGTTTGTTCATAAAAGTGGGCCCGGCCATCAATGCCAGCACTTTGCGAAGCAATTATTTCGATTGACTCAATAAAATCTTTGTTCCAAACATCATGAAACAGCGCGTTCTTACCCCTAAAAGCGACCATATTTTGGGCCATCTCTTTGGCCAAGTAATGGTCAATTCGATAAATCTGTTGTTCTTTGTAATATTGGCTGGTTAAATCGATCAGCTCCTTGGCAGTCGCAAAATCGACACCAAATGGCTTTTCGAACAATATCTTGACGTTATCACTATTAAGACCCGCCTGCCCCATCAGGCTAACAATTTTAGCAGTCGCCAGTGGTGGCACCGCCATATAGACCAACAGCTGCTCGTCACCATTCAAATTGACATATTGCCTTAACCGCTGATAATCCTCGGCCACATCCAAATCCATCGAAAAAGTCGACAATCGGCCGTCCAGAAAAGACTGGTCGACACACCCACCAACCAAGTCGCGCGGGTTGATAGCATGTCGCGATACCCCGATTACCGACAGATCGTTAAAATCGCCCGTACTAATTATTTGTTCTAACGCCGGAATTAATTTTCGCGTCG
>CAIOSL010000089.1 GCA_903861015.1 uncultured bacterium | reverse complement strand
ATCAGTTTCTGGAAGGGGTTCCATATTTGCTTGGCTTTTTTGTGAGTTAGTGTAGACATCTTCACTAAGATAACAATGAGCATACTTAGACTTGTACAAAGTAGGGCCGCGAGAATCTTGTAGACAAAATCACCTCCAGTGTTCATCAAAAGTATGAACGATAAGGTAACGCTAAATAACATCAAAATAACTATCCACTCATTACTGTAAACTTTGTTACTCACGTGCATTGCGAAATTCGTACGATTCTGTTGGTTGGCAACAACTTTATCGAGCAATTTATCTATCTCGGCTTTATATTCACCTTTATAACTAATACAATATGCGATTATCGCCTCGTACTTATCTTCACCCTCGCCCGAACGATGTTGTTTAATTGATGACTTTAGGTAATCAATAAACATATCTTTGATACTTTCACGAAGCGACTTGGGCAATTTGGCTAGGCTAATAACCATTGCAAATATTGCGTTCGCTTCAGCCCTGATTATTTTGTGTAGTTCCTCTACTCGAGATTTTTGAGAACTTAATATTGGCGAAATATAAAATCCGTACAAGAAAGAGTTAACCGAGAATAATGTTAGAGCACCGCTATCAAACTTGACACTAGGGATAAACATCTCGATTGTCATAAATAAGAGAAAAAGTATTATAAAGTAATAGCTCAAACGTATCTTTAGTAGCAATAAGTTTTTCATTTTATTCCTATTCTTTTTATGTTCGTAATATAGCAGATGCTCATAAATAAAAAAGTCCAGATATTCTTCTATCGATATAAACTAAAAAGCCCTCTCATATTGAGGGCTTTTTATAAATATCGCTTGGTACACCCGGACGGATTCGAACCGCCGACCCTCTGTTCCGAAGACAGATGCTCTAATCCACTGAGCTACGGGTGCTTATAGCACGTTTGTGCGTTCTGATTCGATGACAATTAGAGCAAACAATTTCGCATTTTTGTATTTCTTTCTTTAGGGCGGCGATCCTGCCGGTTGCAGATAAAAAATTAATGCTAAATTCCTTGTCTTCCAAGTGATCAAAGTCCATTACATAGTACGGGTATTTTACTCCACAGTCAAGACAAGGAGAGCTTTCTTTTAACTTTTTAGTATAGTCTCGAATATATTTTCGATATTTTTTATTCCTATCTAAATAGTCTTGCTTATTAGCGTAGTAATGGCGCTTACTGGCGGCATGTTGGTCCTCAATGTTTTTATAGGCCATACCAAGATTATAACATTATTTGTTGTTCGAATCTAAGCAATTTAATTTGCTATAATAAGATTATATGGATATTCACACTGACATCCCTCTTAAGAATTACACAACAATGCGTCTGGGCGGCAACGCCAAGTACATTACCGAGGCGCATACCGCCGAAGATGTAGCGACAATTTATCAAAACGCCAAAGCCCAAAACCTGCCGGTATTTGTACTGGGCGGCGGCAGTAACGTTATTGCCAAAGACGAAGGTTTTGCAGGTATCGTGGTTAGAATACGAATCCCGGGTTTTGAAGTTGTTGCCGACGAACCAGGCTCGACCACTATCCGAATTGGGGCTGGCGAACAGTGGGATTCGATTGTCAAACGAACCGTCGATATGAACCTGAGCGGTATTGAGGCTATGTCGGCCATACCTGGCACCGCTGGCGCCGCACCAATCCAAAATGTTGGCGCCTATGGTCAAGAAATCGCCGACACTCTGGTATCGGCCGAGGCCTACGATAGCCTAACTAACACTTTTGGAACTTTAGAAAACAGTGATTGTGACTTTAAATATCGCGACAGTATATTTCGCAGTCGTGACAAAGGCCGTTATGTAATCACATCGATAACTATCAAATTATCCAAAAACCAGCCTCAACCGCCATTTTATGAAGCTTTGCAAAAATACCTTGACGATAATGGCATCAAAATATACACCCAACAAATTATTCGCGACGCCGTGATAGCCATTCGCACCAGCAAACTGCCCGATCCCAAGGTCAACCCAAACACTGGATCATTCTTTAAAAACGCAATTGTTGACAGCTGGCAAGTCGACAACCTCAAACGGATCAGCCCCGACATACCGCTATACGATATGGGCGATGGTCACTACAAAGTGCCGACAGGCTGGCTGATCGAACGGGCCGGTTTTAAAGGCCAATTAATTAACGGCATTCGCGTTCATGACAAGAATGCATTAGTGTTAATTAACGAATCGGCTACCTCATACCACGATTTGGCCTATGCCAGAAACGCAATAATCGACAAAGTCCGCGACATGTTTGGTATTATAATCGAGCAAGAACCGCTCGAAATCTAGCAACTTGTGATTTGACGTTAAACCGTTTATGATTAATCTATGAAGCGTCGTGGGTTTACTATTGTTGAATTAATTATCGTTATTACGATAATGGGCGCCCTGCTGGTATTAAATGTGGTTAATTTGCGCGACTCACAAGTTAGCGCCCGGGACACCGAGCGCAAAACCGACATCGAAACCATAATCACCCACCTGGATAATTTTTACAGCTACGGGTCTGACACCAGTACTAGCGTAGGCCGATATCCCTCAACATTAGTTACGTTAACTACCGCCCAAGCCAAAGTCTTGGTTGTGGGTGGTGGCGGCGGTGGTGGCAATAACGTCCATGGCGGTGGCGGTGGCGGCGGAGTTGTTTATAACCCCTCATTCGGGCTTACTCAACACTCCTACGGCGTAATCGTTGGTAGTGGTGGTGCGCCTGGATCGTCAGTGAATGCTAACGGTTCAAATGGCAACTTTTCAACCTTTTCGGACATAACCGCATATGGTGGCGGCGGTGGTGGCGCCAATGGTGCTTCGGGTGGCGGCGGTTACACATACAATCTGGGCGGAACTTCGATATACAGCGGTCAAGGCAACAGCGGTGGTAATGGCTATTCTAATTATAGTCGTTATTACAACGGTGGTGGTGGCGGTGGTGCGGCAGCCTTGGGCCAAAACGCTTCATCACTAAAGGCCGGCGACGGTGGTATTGGAGTATCGAGTTCGATCAGCGGCACTGCGCAGATATACGGATCGGGTGGTGGCGGTGGCTGGCTTGATACCAGCAACACCGGCAGCAGCATCAATCGCGGCATGGGTGGCACTAATGCCGGTAACGGTGGTGTCAGTTCTGGCTCGACAATTATTTATAGCTCGACGGCCGCAGCAAACAACTTTGGCGGTGGTGGTGGCGGGGGTGGCTGGGAAGTCGGCAGCAATAATGCTGGTGGAACCGGCGGAACGGGTGTCGTAATCGTCTCGTACCCAACCGGGTCACTAACTGCAACTGGCGGCAATACAATACTCTATACCGATTCTAGCAACGCCAACCCAAGCATCACTTACCAAGCAGGGGGTTATACAATACATATATTTACTAGCCCTGGCACTTTTACCGTCACCAGCCTGATAATCTACAACAACAACGCCAAACAAATGTTGCGTGATATCGATCAAAGCTCGTTAATCTCCCCAAATGCCGCCAGTCAATCCGAGACATTCATACCAGCCACCAATAACATCCAGACAACCGCAGGGGTATTGCCACAACCTAACGCTAATCAATACGTCTATCAACCCATCCAAAACGACGGGTCATTATGCACCAACGAATCACAAGAATGCCGCAAATTTAATCTGTATTACCGACTCGAGGGCGACAACACCGTGTATATGGCAACAGGAAAAAACCAATGACCAAACGATCAAACAACCGTGGCTTTACGACCGTCGAACTATTAATTACCCTGTTTATCGCGGCCGCCTTTTTGATGTCAGGTTTTCAGTTATTTAGCGCCATCATAAAAGATAGCGGCGAGGCCCGAGCCCAGGCCAAAGCCGGCAACGTCGCCTATGATTACCTGCAGCGATACAAAGCCATCGCCACTAATCCATGCTCCGCCCAGTCACCTATTACCGACCAGGCTATTACCGTCGACACTCTGTCCAACGTCACTGTCAGTGTGGCAATTACTTGCCCATATAGCTCGACAACATCTGTTTCAAAAGTTCAAGTCACGCTCAAATACGGGTCGCCTCAATTAAGCATAATCAACGCAACCTATGTCAGACCATAAAGCCACCTCAACAACTCCGCTGCAAACGACCGGCTTTACACTGGTTGAAATAATTATTGTTGCTCCGATCGTGCTGCTGACAATTGGAATTTTTATTGGCACTATCGTTACCCTGACCGGCAATGTGTTGGCCAGTCGTGCATCGAACAACCTTTCTTACAGTATCCAAGATGCCCTCAATCGAATCGAGCAAGACGTAACCAACAGTGGCGGTATCTTGGCGACCAACAATATCGCTCTTAGCTCTCCGCAGGGCTATAATGATGACCGAACCAACTTTCATAACGTCAACACCGACTCGACAATTGGCCAGGCGTTGATTATTAACACCTACGCCACCACCAATAACCCCGCCAACCAGACAAAAAGTTATTTGTATATGGCCGATCAGCCCAATTCTTGCAGCAGCAGCGCACTTAACCAAAACCCAATCGTGATGCTCAATATTATCTACTTCGTCAAAAACAACACACTTTGGCGCCGAACCGTCATGCCATCAAATTATGCCAACAGTGGCTGCGTAAATGGTTCGGTCGGTGCGTCGTGGCAACAACCCAGCTGCAGCCCTGGCGTATCAGCGACATTTTGCAAAACCCAAGACGAAAAATTAGTCGATGGAGTACTGCCTGGTAACTTTTTGATCAGTTACTACCCGTCTCCCAGCTCAACTGTCGCTAGCACCACCGCCACTGACAGCAGCCAAAGTGACAGCATCAGACAATCGGCGATACAATCCGCCAGTACAATTGGGGTAAGTATCAACGGTACCATTACGATTGCCGGTCGTGACATCAGCCAATCTGGTACGGTCCGGGCAACCAGTCCCGACACCAACTTCGCCCCATCGGCTGATGTCGTATGGAAATCGCTGCCGATGCAAAATAACTGGCTAAATTATGGCTACGGTTATAACAACGCTTCGTTCAGACGTACCAGTAGCGGGCTCGTCGTATTGACTGGCCTGATAAGAAAAGTTAATGTCGCTGGAATATCTTGCATAAACAACATAGGCACCCTGCCAGTTGGTTATAGACCATCCGAAAAGTTGATATTTATAACCGAAACCAACCCAAACACTTACGGTAGGATTGATGTATATCCAGACGGCACAATTGGTGCTTGCATAGGCGATACTGGTTGGATATCACTAGACACTATACGCTTTCTTCCATCCGACTCACCCTATACATTAACCAACTTTAGTAGCTTTCCTACAGGTTGGCACAGCTATGGTTCGGGCTATGCCACGCCGTCATATACTTTTGACAATGACAACCGAGTGTACGTCAATGGGCTAGTAACTGGAGGCCCTACTGCCGATTCTAATGTAATAATGTCCGTACCTTCCGCCCTAGCGCCTGTCAAATACATGCATATAGCCGGAAGCAATAATACCTCTACGGGAAATCTATTCGCCATTGATACTAGTGGCAATATAGTAGCAAAAGGCGGCCCATCAAGTTACGATTTGTCGATCCAAGCCATATATTACACATCCAGCTACAACAAATGGTCAACCCTTGTACTGCTAAACTCTTGGGCAAATTTAGACGTCAACTCTTTCGGATATGCCCGATACACCAAGGGCCCAGATAATTTAGTAAGCCTGGCAGGCATGGTCAGAAGCGGAAGTATCGGGTCTATAATAGCCACCTTGCCGCCAGGATATCGACCATCTGGCCGCATATTGTCAAATACAACCAGTTATGCCGCCGCCGCGCGGGTAGATATCGACACTGCTGGAAATATAGTTTCGATAAGCGGAAATAACGGCTGGTTCTCTCTGGATGGTGTAACGTTCTATGCCGACCAATAAAAATGCTTGTGCTTATTTAAGCACTATAGTAAGCTAGAAATATAATTAATAATTAGGGGGCATACAGAAGATATGGTTCTAAAAAATATAAAAGCTAAGCAAGGATCTCGTGGTTTTACTATCGTAGAGCTCTTGGTCGTTATCGTTGTCATTGGTATCTTGGCAGCTATTACGATTGTTTCGTATACTGGTATAACAGCAAAGGCCAATACTGCAAAAGCTCAGTCAAATGCAAACGCAGTGCAAGCAGTAGCCGAAGCTATGAACGCCGACAACGGTTTTTACCCAGCAAAGGTAGTAGACACGCTAGCTAACTATGGCCTAACTGGTGGTAGCGCATCATCTCACCTACAGGCGGGTATAGCAATACCAGACAACGCAGGCGGTACGGTCATTACAGCAACCAATGGTCTCACAAACGTTGCTTACTCATGCCTCACGACATGTACAAACTCAACGGGTGGACGTATTGCCTATTGGGACTTCCAGGCCGCAGCTGATAAATATATCTACGTAGGTGCCGGAACAGCAGCTGGAACATACGCAGCGCCAGCTAACTAATATAGAGTTATTACTAAGATTCAGATGCTCGTATTGAATACGGGCATCTTTATTATCTTAGATCTATGTCTATATCTATATCTATATCTATATCTAAGATAATAATATTGTACTTATGCTTATTATCCTATATAGTAATTAGTATATAATTAATACCAGTATTAGGGGGCATACAGAAGATATGGTTCTAAAAAATATAAAAGCTAAACAAGGATCTCGTGGTTTTACTATCGTAGAACTCTTGGTCGTTATCGTTGTCATTGGTATCTTGGCAGCTATTACGATTGTTTCGTATACTGGTATAACGACTAAAGCTAATACGGCAGCTGGACAATCTGAAGCAAACGCAGCAGCAGCAAAAATCAATATATATAGTGTGGACACCGCATACGGTATGCCTACTACATACGGGTCTATAAACAACAGCTCGTCCAACACATCTTACTACGCAGCAGGGATAAATTTCACAACCGCTTCTAATAACGTTGCAATGAGTACCAAGCCAGCGCAGCCTGATGCAATAGACTTTTCTTTATGCGGAACAGCAAGTGCGGCAGCTGCAACGAGCTATGCGACCATTACAGTACCTACTGGCGTAAAAATTGCCTACTGGGACCAGGGGTTGGGTAGTTTAAATACCAACACTAGCATAGGCATAACTTCCGGTACATATACCAATGGCTACAATATTACATGTTATAAAGTAGGGCTAGCAGAAGCTACTATTGCAGTAGCTCGTGCTATGTATAACGAGAACTCTAGCACCTGGCCAGCAACAGCTGCGTCGATTCAAGCTAATACGGCATCTAGTGCAAAATTAGCAGCGGGCATGACGGTTGGTCTAGTCAACCCGACATCAGGCAACGGCACAACAACCGTTAAGTTTGAGTGTGGCAGTGCGGTCGCAGCGACGTCTCCATGTAATAATACGGGTGGACGTATTACCTTCTGGGATTATGGCGCCGGCGCAGTAGCAACCGTAACCTATGGTTCGGCAACTAACTTCTGGACACCAGCGTCTTAGCAGCACAGAAATATATAACCAAAATACCCATCGAAATCCGATGGGTATTTTTATGGTTGTCATAAATTACTTATCGCTTGGCAGTGGGAATTGGCGAGCCAGGGCTGTAACTTCTTTATGAAGCTTGGCCAGTACTTTTGGATTATCGCGATTGTCGATAGCTTGACGCATCCAAAGTGCAATTTGTGGCATATGCTCGGTGGTAAAACCACGAGTAGTAATGGCGGGCGTGCCCAAACGGATACCACTTGGCCTAAACGGCGGCAGTGTATCGTCGGCTATCGCATTGGCATTAACGTTCAGACCAATTGCGTCCAAGGCATGCTCGACGGTCTTGCCGTCAATGCCAAAACTCTTGTAGACGTCGGCTAGAATCAGGTGGTTACTGGTGCCACCAGTCAACAATACAAAACCCTGCTTTTGCATTTCATCAGCCAGTACGGACGCATTGGCCACAATCTGCTTGGCGTAATCTTTAAATTCTGGTTGCAAGGCCTCATAAAACGCAACTGCCTTAGCGGCGATCGAATGCATGTGTGGCCCGCCCTGCATACCAGGAAATATCGATCGATCGATCAGCGTTGGTATATTCTCGAGCGTCTTTTCGACTTTGCGTAGTGGGTTGCCGACCTTGCCCATCGACAAAATCATGCCACCACGTGGACCGCGCAAAGTCTTGTGCGTTGTCGTTGTAATAACATGAAAGCCATAATCAAATGGGTTTTTAGCAACACCAGCAGCAATAAGACCCGCGATGTGAGCCATATCGGCCATCAACAGCGCGCCAACTTCGTTGCCAATCTCGGCAAACTTAGCATAATCTAGCTCGCGCGGATAAGCGCTAAAGCCAGCCAAAATAATCTTTGGCTTGTGCTCCAACGCCAGCTGCCGCAGATTGTCGTAGTCAATCTCACCCGTCGTAGTGTCCTTCATCTTGTAACGAATAAAGTTGTATAATTGGGCGCTGCGAGTTACCGGTGCACCATGCGTCAAATGTCCGCCGTGACCTAGGTCCATCGCCAAAACCGTATCACCTGGCTGCAACCAGGCGTTATAAACCGCCTCGTTGGCCGGTGCACCCGAATGTGGTTGAACATTGGCATGATCAGCCCGAAATAGTTGCTTAGCACGATCAATCGCCAGCTGCTCGATCTGGTCGGTAAAGTCTTGACCGCCATAATAACGCTTGCCTGGGTAACCTTCGGAATATTTGTTAGTAAAAACACTGCCCAGCGCGGTCAAAACATCGCGACTGACATAATTTTCGCTCGGGATCAGCTCTAGGCCGTCCCGTTGCCTGGCCTCTTCACTAGCAATTAACTTCTCGATCTGAATATCCTTCACATAGACCTCTTTTCTGCCCTAGTCAATATTTATTATCATTATAGCACCAACTAAATATCGTTGACGCTATATCATGACTGATATACTATAAGTTATATGAAGACAATTGATTACAAGTCAAAAATTGGAACCTTAATTCAAGAGACAAGACAGGCACGGGGCCTAACTCAAACTCAACTAGCCGAGGCCCTAAACACCAGCCAAAGTGCCATTAATCGCATCGAAAAAGGCGGTCAAAATATCAGTCTTGAGATGTTGGCTCGCATCAGCGAAGTTTTATCAAGCGAGCTGGTCAGTCTTAACCAGTCTGGCAAAATTAACTTCCTCATTAACGGCGGCAAAGAGCTCTCCGGTGCCATCGAGGTAAAAACCAGCAAAAACGCCGCCGTTGGCTTGCTTTGCGCCAGCTTACTTAACCGTGGCACCACCACTATACGGCGCGTGGCCCGCATCGAAGAAGTTAACCGCATAATCGAAGTTTTGCAAAGTATCGGCGTTAAAGTTCGCTGGCTAAACGACAGTAACGACCTGGAGATTACACCACCGGCTCGCCTGCGCCTGGAGGACATGGATATCGAGGCGGCCAAGAAAACTCGTACGGTTATTATGTTCCTGGGGCCGCTGCTGCACCAATATAGCGAGTTCAAGATTCCTTTCGCTGGTGGCTGCAATCTCGGTAAGCGCACCGTCGAGCCCCATATGGCCGGCTTGGCGCCGTTTGGCTTGAATGTTGAAGCAACCGGTGACTTTTACCATGCTACCGTCAACAAAAAACCCATCACCCGTACGATCTTGCTGACCGAACGTGGCGACACAACCACCGAGAACGTCATTATGGCCGCCGCCCTTTATGACGGCGAGGTTACTATCCGCAACGCCAGCCCAAATTACATGGTTCAAGACGTCTGCTTTTTCTTGCAAAAGCTGGGCGTTCAGATCGAAGGCATCGGCAGCACTACTCTTAAAATTCGCGGTTTGCGCAGCATTAACAAAAATGTCGAATATTATCCCAGTGAAGACCCAATCGAAGCTCTCAGTCTTATAGCCGCTGGCGTCGTCACTCATTCCGAAATTACCGTCAAACGCGCACCAATCGAGTTTATCGAGATCGAACTGGCCATATTAGAGAGCATGGGGCTAGAATACCGCCTGAGCGACGAGTACACGGCCCGCAACGAAATGACTCGCCTGGTTGACGTGCATATCCTCAAATCCAACCTGCACGCACCAAAAGACAAATTGCACAGCATGCCGTTCCCAGGTGTTAACATGGACAACCTGCCATTTATGGGCCTGATCGCCACCGTTGCCGAGGGTCGAACATTGGTCCATGACTGGTCGTACGAAAACCGTGCGATTTACTTTACCGAGCTAACCAAATTAAACGCCAATATCGAGCTGGTAGATCCGCACCGAGTTTACATCACCGGCCCAACTCGCTGGAAGCCAGCTGACGTTATCGCGCCACCCGCCCTGCGCCCATCGGTTGTAATATTACTGGCTATGCTAGCCGCCCCTGGCAAATCGATTTTGCGTGATGTTTATTCGATCAATCGTGGCTACGAAGACTTTGCTAATCGGCTAAACGCCATTGGCGCCGACATCGAGACATTGCGCGAGATCTAGGCATAAGGGTCGTACTTACGAACTGTCGGCTGTGGTGGTGGCAAAACACCCCGCCGCCCAACTTCGTTCGACACCGCCTTGGCCCGCAACACGCCATACGACCGCCCAATCGCCGACCGATTATACCCGCCGACAACTTGACGGTTTCGCTCGATTTGCAGCCGCTGCTCAAACGACATGCTCGAAGTTGATCCGATTCGATCGCCACTGGCAATCTGGGCATAACCACTGCTGTGAAGTGGGCTGTCGTTGTCCGACTTAACGATGTGTTTGTTCAGATCCATTTGTATATATTATACGTAAGATGCAGTGATTAAGCGAATTATGGGTTTTGGTCACCTGCGGCGACCCCGCAAGTCAGTCAAATGAATATAATTCATTTGTGACATTGCCTTGCGAACTGCCGACTGGCAGTTCTCACCCACGACGTCGTGGATTCAAAACTATAGATCATCCCAAATTAAAACACCAAGTTAGAACTTGGTGTTTTAATTTGGGGCGAACGATGGGTTTTGAACCCACGACCTCTGGATCCACAGACCAGCGCTCTAACCAACTGAGCTACATTCGCCATAAGCTGGGACCTAAATATTGTAACAGATAACCAGCGATATGAAAATACACTCTTTTGGACTTTTCATAACCGCCCCACCCCTGGTATAATAGTGTGAGTTGCGGGCGTCGTATAATGGCTCATATACCTGCCTTCCAAGCAAGTGATGAGAGTTCGATTCTCTCCGCCCGCACCAATAAAAAACCATACTTAGCGTGTGGTTTTTTATTATATAGTATAGGTTTTAGCTTTTTATGAACTGAGTTTGGTATAATAACAGAGTACAAAAAACAACCGGTACGCCCTGGTAGCTCAGTGGATAGAGCAGAGGACTTCTAAGCCTAAGGTCGTTGGTTCAATTCCAACCCAGGGTACCAAAATTATTTTGTACTATTTATAATCGACTTGCCCAAATGCCTGGCGATAATTGCCATACGCATCGGGATCATATTGGCCATTTGTTGAACATCATACATCCGCTTGTCGGTGTCGACATCGGTCTGCAGCTCGTCACGCCTTGGCCTAGGATGCAGAACCATACTGTCAGGCGACATCTGTTGAAGTCGCTGGCGGTCAACGATCCACTGAATATAATCACGCGCCAAAGCCTGACTACGCTCTAGTTCGGCGTCATCATCGCCATCATACTCGTCGGGGTTGCGTCCAAGATAAAGTACATCAGCCCGACGCATAGCCGCATCCAGATCATCAGTGATTGTTAGCTTGTCGCCCAAAAAGTCAACTAAAGCTTGCGGCACCTTGGCGACTGGTGATTCAACCGCAGTAATCGACATTCCCATCTTGTAGGCACCAATCATTAACGAATGATGGGCCCGATACCTGGCTTGATCACCTACAAATACAATTGTCAGACCATCAAACTTTTTAAACTTTTTGTGAATCGTAAACAAATCCCCCAGAGCCTGAGTTGGATGCTCGTTACGGCCATCACCCAGGTTAATTACCGGCACCAACTGCCACAAATGACCACGTTCATACCCCTGCGCGATAACCTGGGCGGCAAACATGGCACCGTAATCGTCGGCGGTGCGAATACCCAGAATATCCGATTGGGTCGCAAAAGCCACCCACGAATCGGCCAAAGTCTCGCCCTTGGCCTCGGACGAACTACTCATGCCACTAATCAATTCCGCCGCACCACCCAGCTTGCGCATAGCTGTCGTGCAACTGCCGCCAGTTCTGGTTGATGGCTGACGCATTACTGCCTTCATGACAGCATGCGGCAGGATCGACGCACCGCGACTATCGCGATCTCGGATCAGCTTCTCGGCGGCGTACGCCTCATTAATATAGTCGAGTATGTCGCGCGCCTCCAACTGATGCATTGACAATAAATTCTTGAAACTGGCATCGCCGGCGATCGGCTGCATAACACCCAACAAGTTAACCGGTTCGGTTGCTGTTATTTTGGTTGATTCTTTGAGTTTGGACATATCCCCTCCATAGAAAAAACCAGCAGGATCACCTGCTGGCTATTGTTATTATTGGCTTGTCGTATCGTTCTAGTCTATTCAAATTCCTAAAACTCCTGACGACAATTGTATCACAGGCTTTTACGATTACGTAAAGAACTTTGATATTATTAGATAATGAAGATATACATAACCGCCAGGTTCAAGGGCCTAGATAACAAAGCCGACATCGAAGCACTTTGCGCCGCCGTCAAGGCGTCCGGCATGGAAGATTTTTGCTTTATTCGAGATGTCGAGAATTATCAGCACACTTTTGACGACCTAAAAGAATTATGGCAAAGGGCCACAGAAGAGATCGCTAACTGTGACGCATTACTTATCGATGTTTCGGACAATCCAGGCGGCGGCCGAGTTGCCGAAGTTGGTATTGCCTACGCTTTGAACAAACCAATTTTCGTTATCGTTAAACAAGGTGCGGATTACAAGTCGATGTTCGACGGTCTGGCCACCCAGGTTATACAATATGGCACTTTCTCGGATATTACGCCGCAGCTCAGTCATTACGCCAAGCTTTGAATAGTGCTATAATCACATTACCATAAACATTTAATAACCATCGGGGATTAGCAAAATGGCACAAACCGACAAGCAATCGACAAACACTCCAGGTACGATAATATTACAATGGTTAACTTACGCTTTTTGGGGCTGGGCGGTATTTTTTGCATCACTACTGGCTGGCAATGTCTTTGCTCATTATTTAATAGCCAATAACGACGACAGTTTATCGCTATATGCCCTAGCCGGAGTAATCATAATCTTGCCGATCGCATTAATCTGCGACATTTATTATTCGCGAGTCGAACCAGCCAAAAAACTCGGTATTGCATCTGTAATTATGGTTATTCATGCCGTCTTGTTCGCGCTCTTTAGCATCGGCGCTCTGGTGACAATTGCCTTCTCGATCATTCAACTGCTGACTATCAGCGGCGATACCTCTAGCAACCAGGTTATTTTGTACACCAGCATAATCGTGTCGATCCTATATTCAGTAATCTTTCTGCGCACGCTACACCCCAGCCAGCCATCATGGCTACACAAAGCTTTCTTCGGTGTTATCGCGCTAGCTTTTGGCGTCCTGATCGTATTTGGCATCGTCGGGCCAGCCAATGGCTCGCTCGCTACCAGAACCGATCGTTTGATCGACAACAACCTCAGCGCGGTTCAATACGCTATCGACGGTTACGTGTCGACCAACAGCAAATTGCCAGCCAACCTTGATAACGTCAGCTTATCGGGCGACGCAAAAAAGATCGTTACCGACAACCTGGTTCAATATATCACCAACAGCGAGCCGGCCTCGTCAACCCAAGTCTACTACCAACTGTGTGTTGATTACGCCAAAGCCAGCTCGAACGGTGGCGTTTATGCCTACCCTACACCTATCGACTCTGGCGTCAGCGGCTACTCAAGTTACGCCAGCACATACTCACACCCCGCTGGTCATTATTGCTACAAGCTGACATCGTATCTATCATCAGTCGGCGTGCCAGTTATTAAAGATTAGTTATCAAAATCAACTAGATCATTGGTCCGGCAAGATGCTCGGCATTAGCCTGTAATTCAAGAATTTGCTGTACCTGATCAAGGGTGATCGTAATCACACTACCGGCTTCAGCCTGACCACTCAAAACTTGCTTGGCAACCGTATTCTCGACTGCTCGCTGCACAATTCGACGCATCGGTCGGGCGCCCAGACGAGGGTCGTAACCCGTGTCAACCAAATATTTTCTGGCACCGTCAGTCACCTGAACACTGACTTTTTGTAGCGCCAGGGTTTTATTAACACCGACCAAGATCAGATCGATCACCCTCAACAGTTCGTCAGGCGTTAGTGGCTTGAACATCACAATCTCGTCAAAACGGTTCAAGAATTCTGGCTTAAACTGATTGGTTCGGATCAGCTCATCAATAAACCGGGTTTCAAATTGCACGATATCGTAACCCCGCTCAACATACTCACAAATCCTCTCGGCCCCAGCGTTACTGGTAGCAATGATGATCGCATCCCTAAAGCTAACTTCGCGGCTTTTGACATCACGCAAAATCCCCTCGTCCAGCATCTGCAATAAAGTATCGAGAACCTTAGTATGGGCTTTTTCGATTTCGTCCAGCAATACCACGCTAAATGGCTGCTTCATGACACGCGCCGTCAAACTATTGCCGTTCTCCGATCCATCGGCAATCAACCGCCCAGCATCGTCAGCACCAGTGTATTCATTCATATCCAGCCGTATCATCCGGTCTTCGCCGCCAAAATAAACATCGGCAAGGGCTTTTGCTAGCTCGGTCTTGCCGACACCAGTTGGCCCCAAGAACAAAAAGGTTCCGATTGGCCGCAGTTGATTACGAACCCCCGCCCGGGCTCGGCGCAAAGCGTCGCTAACTACCTGAACCGCCCTAACCTGATTAACCACTCGCTCATGAATCAAATCTTCCATGTTTAGCAGGGTCTGGCGTTCGTCTTCCTGCGAAGCTACTCCAATCTTGATGTCGAGGGTTTTTTCGATAGCCAACCTGACCGACTCCGCCGATACCAACCCGTCCTTGCTGTAATGAGCGGCGTTTTCTAACAGACTAATCGCCTTACCAGGCATCGCCAGATCATGAACATATCGATCGCTCAGTCGATACGCCTCTACCAACGCCTGATACATAAATGTTACCCGATTTTGGAACTCGATCTTGATCGAACGCTCCTCTAAAACCGTCATCGTCTCGGCTTCGCTGGCCGGCGCAACCGATATACGATTAATCACACCGGCCAGTTTAGGGTCGCGCTTGCTGATTTGCAGGTAGTGCTGATCGTCCATTGTCAATATCAACCGCAAATTGCCAGATTCAATAATCGGCAGCAAAATATTGGCAATATCAACCGACCCGATAGTCTGCTCAAAGAACAACTGGGCATTATCCAGACAAATAATGATGTTCTTGGCACTATAGGCCTCGTCCAAAATTTGTGGCAATAATCGTTCAATCTCGCCACGACCTGGCGCTGCTGCAATCAAAGATGCCGCATCCAGAGAGAACACTTGACGATAACGCAGATTGGTTGGCAAATTAGTGTCCCCATACAGCAGACGCGACGCCAAGGCCAGCATTATCTGAGTTTTGCCAACCCCGTCCGGCCCAACCAACGCCACATTTTGACGGCCACCGCTACTAAAGATATCGATTATCTGATCAAGCGCTTCTTCGTGAGTTGCCAGATGTTTAAAAGAGCCATTTAGGCCATTGGCTTGTTCGCTTAGATTTTGGCCAAAACGTTTAAGTAAAGGCGTCCAGCCAAACGACCAATCCCGCGCCAACCCGCCACCCAAACGCGGCTGTTTGTGTTCGTCAATCAGCTGTCGCAAATGATTGTACCACTTAACACCGTTCGTAAGGTCGTCCAGGTCCAGCTGTAAATGGCTCAGCAGTCGCTGGTGGTTAGGGTGCCGGCTGATCAGGGCCGCTACCAAAATCGAGGCCGAGATATTCTGACTGCCAGTTTGCTCGTATAGCTGCCACGCCTCTTGCCACAAAGCCTGAACATCGTTATTACTGTCGTCGATCAGATCATGAATAAACCGATTGCTGATACCAAATCTGACTGCCAAGAAGTGACCGCCAGTCACACTGCCAACTATCGTCGCTATTTCGCGCAGAGTTGGGTTGGACGATAATCGTCCCAAGATATCGGCCGACAAAACATCATCAATTGTCTTGGGTTCGGCCGCCGCCGCCATGTGATGCAATTCGCCATTCCACCACTCGATTGTCATCGCGGGTATGACCGAGAATCCGATTAATGCCCAGCCAAACGGCCAGCCACCGATCAAGATCGCCATCCCGGCAATCAACATTGCGATCGTCGTTCCGGCCAAACCAGTACTGATACTGCGATTTATTTTGACGCTTATCCTAGCCTTGTGACTGCGGTCGCTATTGTAATTAAAGTTCAGCGTCCTCATGCCGGCGTCCACCCCAGTACCATCAAAATCAAACCCATGGTAGGCATTAAAGGTATAAACAGCCAAAATACCAATGTTACCGCCCCAAATATAATCTGTGCCAGCAATACGAATGATCCAATCACGATCATCGCTGATCGAACTACGAATCCAACCAACCTCGAGAATGATCGATCCCAAAAAGCGCGTATTTTATCTTCAATCGAGCCCTCAACCCGTCCGGCAGCGATCTGACGGTAGGGTGCAAACAAAGTGGTTATTAATTGGAAAACCGAAAACCGGTCGGTGGTTACTCGCAGGCGATCGTTAATAATCCGCAGGCGCTCTACCCAACCATTGCCGTACCACCATGACAATATTCCGACCAAAAACATACCACTATTATAACCGCTTACGTTATAATAGACCATATGTCGAAACCACTCGTTACAATTCTAGGCAAGACAGTTAAACACATCGCCAAGTTACGCGGTGGCGGGTCGGCCCTCCCGGGACTAGTCGTTGAACGCATCGACCCACAGTTTATCAAACGTACGCTTGCCGGCCTACCCCTGGGCGTTGTTGTCATCAGCGGCACCAACGGCAAAACCACTACTACCAAAATGGTAGTCGAATTACTCGAAAGCCAAGGCTTGCGTGTATTTACTAACCGTACCGGCAGCAACTTTACTCGCGGCGTGGCTGCGGCATTACTAGGCGAAGTCAACCTCCGCGGTGAACTAGCCGCCGATATCGCTGTTTTAGAGTTGGACGAAGCCCATGCTGTTCATTTTGTCGACGCCATCCCACCCCGTCACAGCTTGATCCTTAACGTTATGCGCGACCAATTGGATCGCTTTGGCGAGATCGATCATACCGCCGGTCTGCTGCGTCATATAGCCATCAAAACCACCGACAGCGTCGTTTTAAACCGCGAAGACCCACAAATCGCTGATATCGCCAAATCATTAACCAACCAAAAAGTCGACTATTTTGGACTGAGCGATAACCTGCGCAGCCTTTTTCCAAATGACGACGAACTCCACGCCAAAACCACCAAATCTAGTCGCATAGTTCCAGCCGGTGTCGTCCTAGATAATTTTGATGATCGCTTTGCAACATTTGTTGTTGGCGACCAGACACTCCAAACCAGCCTTAAAATCAGCGGCATATACAATATCTACAATGCAGCGGCGGCCATCGCTCTAGTTCACTCGATCGTTGGTAAAAACCTTAATCAATCCCGATTAATAAAAACATTGTCTAGTATCACTCCCGCCTTTGGCCGTGGCGAAACTATCATCATCGATGGTCAGCCGGTAGATCTGGTTCTGGTTAAAAACCCGGCCGGTTTTCGATTAGGCCTGCAGTCATTCAACCCCGATCACCACGCCACCATGATTGCCATCAACGACAACTATGCCGATGGTCGCGATATGTCGTGGCTGTGGGATGTTAATTTTGCCAGTCTAACCGAATATGGCGTCGCTCAGGTTGCCGGCAGTCGCGCCTATGATATGGCCTTGCGCCTGCAATACGACGACGTGCCATTTAGTCATGTCGACACCAACTTAAAGCGCGCCCTCAAACATTTTTTGATCGTCAATCAGCACCAGCCAAAACGGATATATTGCACCTACACCGCCATGTTGACAATCCGCCGTTTACTGGCCAAACTAACCGATGTCGAGGTAGCTATCAAATGAGTCAACCAATTATAAAAATTTTGCATCTTTACGCCCGCGATATGAATATTTATGGCGACCAAGGCAACGTCCTGACACTCAAAAAACGGCTCGAATGGTACGGCTATCAACCTGAAGTTATCGAATATAACCCCGGCGACAAATTCCCTGACGACGTCGACATTATTGTCGGTGGTGGCGGCCAAGATAGCGGCCAAAACCGCACTCAAAAAGACCTATTGTCGATTGGCCCCAAACTCAAACAGTTGGCCAACGCCGGCACGCCGATGCTGATGATTTGCGGTATGTACCAGCTGTTTGGCAAATTCTTCAAAACCTCGAGCGGTGAAATCATCGAAGGCATCGACCTATTTGACATCGAAACCTACGGCAAATCCGAACGCCTAATCGGCAATATTATCACCAAAAGCGAAGAGTTCGGCGATATCATCGGCTACGAGAACCACAGCGGTCAGACCTTTTTGGGTCATAATGTTGCCACTTTTGGTCGCGTTCGCATGGGCGCCGGCAACAATTTGATCGATGCCAGCGAAGGTGCCCGTTATCACAACGTTATTGGCACCTATTTGCACGGATCACTGCTGCCAAAAAACCCGGCCATTGCCGACTTTTTAATCGAAAAAGCCATTACCAAAAAATATGGCCAGTTTGAAAAACCGACCATAAACGACACTATCGCAACCATGGCGCACAAGTTTGCCATGCGTCGCCCCCGCTAGACCGAACGCCCGATCTTCAGGCCGTCTGCAAATTTTGTAGGTCTTTAATTATCTGGCCGCCATGACCAACAGGCGTCACTCGCCCATAAACCTTAACAACTTGCCCGTCTGGGTTAATTATGAATGTTTTTCGAAGCACCCCTTCAACCCCAAACTGTTTTTTACCCCATGCACCATAAGCGTCCATGACTTTATGGTCGGGATCGCTAAGTAAAATAAAGTTCAAATTGTATTTGGATTTAAACTTGTCATGCGAATCAGCATCGTCACGACTAACACCTATCACTTCGGCACCAAGCGCCGTTATTTCATCACGGGCATCACGCAAACTACAGGCTTCAATCGTACAGCCAGGAGTTTGGTCTTTTGGGTAAAAGTAGAGGACTACCCACTTGCCGCGGTAATCAACCAAAGAGTGTACATTACCTAATTCATCTTTTAATGAAAAATCCGATGCTGGGTATGGTGTTTGTATCATACTTCCATTATACGCCTAATCAGATTATTTCTTGCTGGTAATCTGGTATTGGATAGCGACGTAGGCCGGCTTGCCGTTGATTGAATCGTTGACGTAAGCTCTTTGCAACTCTTTCCAGTCGGTATATGGCGCATTGTATTCAGCTCCACGCGGCAGACCAACATACCAAACGATTGGGTTATCAGCTGTAAATTTGGTAATGTCCTTTATCTTATGCTGGTCGTTATGTTTCAACATATCCAGTGAACCATACAGATATTGAGTATTGGCATCAATAAAATACACTGGGTGCTTGTCGGTCGAATAACTAACCGCCTCATAGAACAGCCACGGCGAATCAGCAATGAATGGCTGATTATCACCCGATTTGTCGACGACAGCCTCATAAATCTGCTTGGCATTAGCCGAAGCTGGCGGATTAGCCGTCTTGGCAAAATTACCGTAATGCCATACGTTCGATATTCCGAATACCATCGCAATCACAACCAGCGCCACGACCAGATAATGAGTTTTTTTGCGCAAGAACCTAGATCCATGGGCCAACGTCACTCCAATAAAAAGATAAGTAAAAAAGATCGATGGCATCAAATATCTATCAACGAATACCGGTCTAAATGGCGGCAACGATAGCGCAAATAACATAACGACAGGT
>CAIOSL010000088.1 GCA_903861015.1 uncultured bacterium | reverse complement strand
TTGCCCTCCTCAAAATAAAATAACGACCATAAGGGTCGTTATTTTATTTTGGCGGAGAGAAAGGGATTCGAACCCTTGAAGGCGTTACCGCCTTACCGCTTTTCGAGAGCGGCCAGTTCAACCACTCCTGCATCTCTCCAATGCTATATATTTTAACAGATATGTGCCGACTACCCAAGTAAAAGCAAAATTAAAACCCCACATGAAGTGGGGTGTTAATTTTGGTGAACTCGGCAGGAGTCGAACCTGCGACCTTTAGCTCCGCAAGCTAACGCTCTATCCATCTGAGCTACGAGTCCAAAATGTAGAGCCAAATGTACCAAAAAGCACATATGACCCCACTTTTCATGTAACTAGAAGGTACGTTCATTCGCAAAAATATGCGGTGAATATCGGTAATTGTATCATATTTTATCGACTAGCGGTAGAGTGATTTTGCGATTAAAGTCGCAGTTGACGCACGATAATATCGATCAAATCGAGTTTCAGATTGTTCATCGGCAATCTGGCACCCAATATGTCAATTACTTTTTCGCCAACCTCGTCAGGGAAGTAAACCGAGACACCTGGCGCAAACCTTTTGGTTGGTATCAACATGATCGAATTATGATCTTGGTCGCGAATCAAACCAAAAGCCCTAAAATCACTAAAATGGTATAGCTGGTTGCCAACATAAAGCCCTTGACGGCCCGACAATACATAATCAATCGTTCGGGGTGGGCGACGCGAATAAATCACCACCGATACCGCCATTACTATCACCAAAACCGAAAAGGTGTATGATTTAAGCAACAACAAATCAACCAAGATCATCGCGATGGCGATAGCCGCAAAGGCAAAAAACCAAGTTTTATCCTTTTCTTGATGAATATACTCTTCGGCCCGCCAGCGCACTGGCTGGTCCGCCTCGGCAATCTGCGGTTTTAGGGGTTGAGGGCGAACAATCGGCTCGTCTGCGACCGGGCTTGGGGTATACATACCCAGCACCTCTTCTTTAGGCTCCGGTTGCCAGTAATTATTCGACTGGTTGGGTTGCATGCTTTTATTATAACATGAGCATTATTTTGAACTGGTCTTAACTGGTATAATAATCTACAATGCGAAACATCAAAAATCTTCAGCAAGCGACGGTTGCACTCGAGGTTTACATCTCCAAAAAGCCCGCTACTCGCAAATATAATCTCGTCCGAATGATCACCCTAATGAACTACCTCGGTAACCCTCAAAACGACCTAAAAATCATTCACGTCGCCGGAACTTCGGGCAAAACCTCCACCGCATACTACACCGCGTCACTACTGAAGGCCGCTGGTTACACGACTGGTCTAACCGTATCGCCGCACGTCACCGCTATAAATGAACGGGCTCAAATCAACGTCAAACAACTGCCAGTGGGCGAGTACTGCAGGCAACTTAACCAGTTTTTAAATCTGGTCGATACATCTGGCCTTAAACCAACTTATTTTGAAATATTAATCGCTTTCGCATTTTGGCTGTTTCAAAAAAACCACGTCGATTACGCCATTATCGAGGTGGGGATAGGTGGCCTATTGGACAGCACCAACATCATCACCAAAACCGATAAGGTCTGCGTTATTACCGATATCGGCTTTGACCACTTAAAAATACTCGGCAACACCGTCAGCCAAATCACACGCCAAAAAGCCGGTATTATTCAACGCCAAAACCAAGTTTTTATCTATGATCAGTCATCCGAGATCACATCAGTCGTCAAACGACGCTGCCAATTAAAGGACGCTTCGTTACATATCGTCGACGCCCAGTCTAACTCCAAACTCGATAAACTCAACTTGCCTCTATTCCAAAAGCGCAATCTTAATCTAGCAATCAATGTTGTCAATCACGTTTTAAAACGCGACCACAACCAAGAGCTTAAGCCCAGCCAAATAACCAAAGCCGCCCAAGTACAAGTCCCAGCCCGAATGGAAATAATCGATCACAACCAGCAGCTGATCGTCCTGGATGGCTCGCACAATACCCAAAAGATAAGTGCTCTGGTTGCGTCAATGCAGCAACGCTTTGATCAACAGCCAATCACCCTAATAGTTGGCTTTGGTAACAGCGAAAAAGATGGCCTAGACGCAAAAATGAAGCTATTAAGGCAGCTCGGTTCAAAAATTATCCTAACCAGCTTTGACGACCGGCGCCGCCAAGTCAAAATATCAGTTAGCCCAACCGATCTGGCTATATACGCCAAAGAGGCAGGATTTGAGGATATTTCTACTACCACCGACCCGTTCCAGGCCCTACAACTACTCAAACAAAATCCGTCTAACGTCGGTCTAATAACCGGCTCGTTCTTTCTGGCCTCGCGCCTACGACCAGCAGTATTATCAAAAATATAATAATGCAGTCGACTAATTACACCAGTGGATTAACAAGCCGTAAATTCTCAATTTGCTGAAAATCGTCAACATTAGCAGTCCATAACTCTAGGTCGTTCTCTAGTGCAGTTGCAGCTATAATCGAATCTCCTAAGCTCATTCGTCTTGCTTGGCGCAGCCTAATCGCTCTATCTACAACCGAATCGGTCAAATCAAGACAATACGACTCACCAAATAACGCATCGAGTAACAACAGCTCGTTAGCAAGAATACTAGAGAACCCCAGCGCTTCAATCTTGGTAATACTGGCATGGGCAATATCAGTCTTCTCCACCAGACGACGATCAAGCGTGCCATTCGCTAAATAGATAAATATATTCGTATCCAGAACGATCATTACTAGTACGACCTCCCTGGCAAAGACCGGTCCTTACGAATATCGCGCTGCCATTCCATTGGATCTTTAATCGCTTTATAGGCGCCAGCTTCTTGTAATTGTTGCAGCAAATACTGAACCCTTTTGTGATTCTGTTTTGACTGGAGCGCCGGTAACCGTATGCTGGCTTTTTGGCCCAACTCCAGTTGTGCATCTTCAACGTAACTCTTAGGCACCCTCAAAGCGTAGGAGTTTCCGGTTTTTATAACTGTGGCAATGTAGTTACTCATAGTAACTACTATTGTATATACTAATTAAAATAAAGTCAACATAAATTAATAGCAGGCAAGTATAGACCATAAAAAAAGCCTTGCCTACGCAAGGTTTTCTTTATTTGGCGGAGGAGGGGGGATTCGAACCCCCGCTCCAGGTTTCCCCAGACTAATGATTTAGCAAACCATCCCCTTAAGCCACTTGGGTACCCCTCCACATGCGAATAACCGCTTGCCAATAGGACTATTCTAACATAACAAGAGGCGACAGGCTAGATTTTTTTGATCAAACTTACGACCATGGCTAGCATTCGATACGAGATACTCGGATTATTTACCTGGTTAACTGTACCAGTCAAGAATATCTCCTTGTTCGGACAATAATATTCAAAAGCCCCCGACAGCCCCGAATGACCAACAAGCTCCGGAATATCCTGAAACATCGTCATAATCGACGGCAACTTAAACCTCATAATGCCAACTCCGTATTTAAGTGGAAACATGGCATTGTTGTAATTCGACTGCATCTCGGCCAGGTACTCCTTTGGAAAGAAAGTGCCGGCAAAAAAGTTAAGAACAAAACGCATCGATTC
>CAIOSL010000087.1 GCA_903861015.1 uncultured bacterium | reverse complement strand
TAAAAACTCATACATTTGCCAGATTTTTTACCGTGGTTTTAGTCGTAGTCGTAGTCGTGATTTTATATATTTCTACGCAATCAACTAGGCCTGTCGCTATACAGCCTACAGGTAAAACACCGAATATTACTTCGACAACTTTGCATCAATCAGAAGAATCCAATAGTCATTCTAGTAGCCAAGTGGACAACGCATTAAATTATGTTACTACTAGCCAAAACAAAAAAGACACTACGCCTACTGTCCCGAGTACCGCAGGGTCTGTTCAATTGGACCCGCCACTGACGACGTATCAGGCGACCCAGTTGGGCAAGAATTTGTCGAGTGGTACAGAGACAGGGATTAGATCGGCTGTCATGATACCAGAAGATCAAGCTATATCTCAAATCGCCTTAGAACAAATCGCATCTTTAGGCGATATAACTTTTGACGCTACAACCTTCCGTGATAATAATAACGGCACTGCAACTATAGTTGCTCGCATTATAAATCATACAAATAATATAGATAAAAAATGGACAGTGCTTTTACTTTATATAGATAACCAATGGAAGATTATTTCGACAGAGTCTATCCAATGATAACAAAAAGAATGGTATTAGTTATAGCCAGTATAGTAATAACCGTTGTCGGTGTTGTATCAAGAATTAGCATAGCATCCGCCCTTGCTTTGGACACCCCAACTAGACAACCAGCTGCTTGTTCAAGAGATGGTAGCAATCATGATAACTTTACTAAATTGGGATCACCATCCCTATTAAACATATCTGCATCTACCAGACCGGTAATATTTGTGCACGGATGGCTTGGCGGCCCCATGCAAGATACAGAGATAAAGTTGATGGATACAGCCCTAAAGACTGAAATACAACCGTTTCTATTTGACTACAGTGACTGGTCTGCATATTGGGCGACGGATAGCCATATAGCCCCATGTTTGGCGGATTATGTTAACGCTATTTCTGAGTCTTACAAAAACGCAGGAGGTGATGGTAGGGTTATTCTCGTGGCACACTCAATGGGTGGTCTAGCGATTCAATATGCGGCTAGTAGCCAATATGTTATTAACCCAATTTCGAGTTATGATATCCCCTATGTTATAACCTTAGACACACCGTACCTCGGGTCACCGTTTGGCGGAGGAGCTATAGCTTCAGCTATCGAAAAAAGTCCCCTTATGGGCGGCGTATTACACGGCGGTGGGGTAACATCTAACGGCAGTCTATGCCTGACTACACATACACCTCTGTTGGATTGGTCGGCTGCGGTATATAATATTTGTGATGGTATACCTCCTCCATTACCAATAGGCGTAGACTTAACTCAAATCGCTGGAGATATAACCCTAGATCGTCTTATCTTTGGAATAACTTTCTACAAGTTGCCATTTAATAGTGACGGTATTGTTACGGTGCCTTCACAACATGGCTACCTAGACTCAGCTTATAATGACGGTACTATACCACAGAGCGTCACGGCTAAAATACACAACAAGACAAATGCATGCGATTTTAGCTCTGATGTATTTCTTGAAACTCTCGTTAAGTATACGTTGGATAGGTTAGTGCCGTATTCTTTATCGAAAATTATATCTGAATCTTACTCTGTTTCTTTGCATGATATTCAAACTGGTGATGTGCCGGATATTTATAGTGCCGCCCTGTCTCAGATTACTGCTGGGTGTAGCCACGCCGGCATTATCACAGACAATAATGCTATGAATCAGGTGGTTGATACTATAGGCGGGGCTTTAACCGAGCTTACAGTAGGTAACACTGCGGGTAACATCATCAACCAAGGGCTAGTCGCTAAGCAAGGCGACTGGATATATTTTAATAACACAAGTGATAACCATTATCTATATAAGATGCGAGTTGACGGTACGGGTGGTAAAATACGACTTAATAATATGGAATCCAATTACATTAACGTTGTAGGCGATTGGGTTTATTATGCCAGTGGTGCTAATGGCCATCTTTACAAAGTTCGTACAGACGGGGTAGGTGATATTGTGCAGCTAAATAACGAATCAGCTAATTATGTTAATGTCGTTGGTAGTTGGATATATTATGAACGTGGAAGCACGGGCTATCTATATAAAATGCGCACAGATGGTGTTGGCGGTGAAATACAATTAAACAGCAAGATATCGTACTATATTAATGTGGTAGGTAATTGGGTATATTACGCAGGGGACTCTAATGGGTATCTATATAAAATCCGCACAGATGGAACTGATGAGACGCAGTTAAGTAGTAATACGTCGGGTTATATTAATGCGATAAACAATTTAGTTTATTATGCAAACGGTAACGATAGCTCATATCTTTATAAAATTAGCGAAAATGGGACTAACAATAATCATCAAATTGATTGGGTTTGTTACGATGATAATTATTTTAATAAGTCACTATGCTCAACACAAATTAATATACTGAAAACCAAAATAAATAACCTATCGTCTAACTGGGTAAATGTCGTAGATGGCTGGATTTATTTTTCAGATAACGGGAGACAGTATCTACAAAAAATGCGTATAGACGGAACCGAGCTAACAACATTAAATAATGATTCATCTTATTATATTAATGTCGTAGATGGCTGGATTTATTATGGGAACGGTGATGATAATGGTAATCTTTACAAGATTCGTATAGATGGCTCCGATAGACAAAAACTGTAATTATTTAATCTGTAACAGGTTTGATTCCGCGCGATTTGCACCAGTCTTCGTAGGTTGGGGTGGGTTCGTTAACTACCCACAAGAAGTAGTAGGCGCCGAGGTCGCCCAGCCATTTGAAGGTTTTGCGGAGTTCGGTGACGGCGTCTTCGAATGATTCGAGTGAGGTTATGTATTTTTTGAAACTGCCGTATTGATCGATTTTAGCCAACATTTGCTGAGCGTTATGGATGGTGGCGTTGATTTTTGATCCGTTGCGGACTATGCGCTGATCCTGATGTAGGTCGGAGATTTTGGCGTCGTCGTAAGTGGCGACTATATAGGGGTCGAAATTGTCGAAGGCGGCCTCGAACCCGGGCCATTTGTTTTCGATTACTTTCCAATTAAAACCAGCCTGAAAAACAGCGCGGGTCATAACTCGCAAATAGTCAGCATCGTTTTTGGGGATTATTTTTTCGGGTTCGGTCATATGGATTTTGTTCCTGATTATATGTATATATTTTAGCACTACTGAATGATTAGGTTGCATTAAGATTGTTTTATCTCGGCCGCAAGGTGTGGGTTGTACATAGCGCCGGTGCAACATTGGACGAGGTCGGCGCCAGCGGCGAGGTATTGGTAGTAGTCGGCCGGTGTCATGACGCCGCCAACGCCAATTATTTTAAAGTCTAGGTTTAGGGCAGAGCGGATGTCTTTTAGTCGGCGCACCATATCGAGGCCGGCCCATTTGATGCTGGCGCCGCAGACGCCACTGCGTAGGCGGTTGGGGCCGGGCAGGGCTTGATCGCCGTTTTGGTCGACAATTGCGGCCGATATTGTGTTGATTGCGGCAACGCCAGTAATGTAGGGCGCGGTGCCGCGGATGATGTCTTGGAGTAAGTTTTGTTGATCGGGCGTGAAGTAGCCGATTTTGATGATAATCGGGATATTGTCAACGGCGGTATGGACGCGCTGGCAGATTTGGACCACGGCATCGTAGGTATAGCAAATTACACCTTCGGTGGCGACATTTGGGCAAGATAAATTGACTTCGATTGCCGCTGGACCGGCCGAAGCTGCCATGGCGGCGGTGGCGGCAAAGTCGTTATAGTAATCGTCGGGCAAGAAGCCAGGTTGGATTGTGCCGACAACGCTGGCGATCAAGATTTGGCCGGGGCCCGCGTAGCTGACGGCCGTTTTAAGATCGTCGATCCAATAATCGGGGCCACGCGACGGAACGGCAAATGAATTAGTGATCGACAGTTGGGTAATTGGTTTGGTTGTGGTTGTGTGACCGACTAGTGGCTGGGCGGCTTTTTCGAGAGTTAAATCACCATCGACGTCAACGTAAACGATGTTTGGAAATGGGTTGCATGGAAAAACAACACTGCGCTGAGTTTTGTAAACCAAGACGTCAAATCCGCGGTCAAAAGCGTATTTGACGTAATTGCTGTTAAGCAGGGCACCAGCGGCAATGCCGAACGGCAGGTTGATTGGACGGTCTAGGAACTTGTATTTGGGAGGTTGTATATTGGCGTAGGGCTGGTCGCTGTCAGAAACTGCAAAAGGGCCGTTATCGAAATTGTCGTCGTAGGTTTTGGCAGGGTCATAAAACATCGCAGATCATTCCCATTCTATCGTTGCGGGCGGTTTGCTGGTGATATCGAGGACGACGCGGTTAATCTCGGGGATTTCGTTGGTGATGCGGCTGGATATCTTGGCGAGCGTATCGTACGGTACGTGCACCCAGTCGGCCGTCATGGCGTCTTCGCTGGCAACTGGGCGGAGTACGATTGGGTGTCCATATGTGCGGCCGTCGCCCTTGACGCCGACTGATCGGACGTTGGCCAGCAGAACGACCGGGCATTGCCAAATTTGATCGTCCAGACCAGCCAATGATAGTTCTTGGCGAGCGATTGCATCGGCTTGTTGTAATAACTTGAGTCTTTTGGCGGTTACGTTGCCGACGATTCGGATAGCCAGGCCTGGACCCGGGAATGGCTGGCGATTGACGATCGCAGCCGGCAGGCCAAGTTGGCGCCCGATTTGTCGAACCTCGTCTTTGAATAACATTCGTAGCGGCTCGATCAGTCGAAATTTTAGATCTTTGGGTAGGCCGCCAACGTTATGATGGCTTTTGATATTTGACGTGCCACTGCCGCCGCCCGATTCGACGACATCAGGGTAGAGTGTGCCCTGTACTAAAAACTCGATTGGTTGATTGTGGTCTTTGGCTATCTCGGTTGCGGCTTGCTCGAATGACCGAATAAATTCGCGGCCGATTATTTTGCGTTTAGTCTCGGGATCCGACACGCCTTTTAGTGCATCTAGGAATTGTTTTTTGGCGTCGACAATTTTGAGCGATACGCCGGTAGATTTAACGAAGTCGTTTTCGACTTGTTCGGCTTCGCCTAGTCGCAGCAGGCCGTGGTCGACAAACACACAAGTTAATTGGGGGCCGATTGCTTTTTGGACCAGCGCGGCCGCAACCGCCGAATCGACGCCACCGGACAAGCCACAGATAACCTGTCGGTCGCCAACCGTGGATTGAATATCAGCGATTTGGGCGTTGATTATGCTGTCTTCGGTCCAAGTTGGTTTTAAATTGGCGATGTTATATAGAAAATTCTCGAGAACCTTTTGACCGTACTGACTATGCAAAACTTCGGGGTGAAACTGGACGCCGGCCAGTGGTAGGTGACTGTGTTCGAAAGCGGCGATTGGGGTTTGGTTGGTTAGTGCGGTAACGATAAATCCGTCCGGGGCTTGCGTGACGGCGTCGCCATGGCTCATCCAGACGATCTGACTGGCCGGTTGAGAATCAAATAATTTGCTAGGATTAACGACGCTGATTTTGGTTTGACCGAACTCTGACCTGCCGGTGTGGGCGACTGTGCCGCCTAATGTTTGGGCCATCGACTGAAATCCATAGCAGATCCCGAAAATCGGTATGTCTGATTGCAGCAATTTGATGTCGGTTTGGGGCGAGCCCTCGACGTATACTGACGATGGGCCACCAGAAAGAATAATGGCGCTTGGTTTAAGCGCCATTATAGAATCAGTGGGGGTGGTTGATGGTATGACCTCGGAATATATTTTGGCCTCGCGTACACGGCGGGCAATGAGTTGGGCGTACTGGGCGCCATAGTCGATCACAATAACTTTCGACAGGTCGGTTGTTTTTGTCATGTGACTATATAGTAGCATAGACGGGCCGTTATTGATTGTCGATGAATGGGTGTATAATTATAATAAGTCGATTTTCGACCCCGACCTAAACCGTAACAGGCATGGTCAACAAGTCTATCAGGAAATAAAAGCTCGTCGTCAGAGCCTATTTCCTGATAGCCATGGTTGGAAACGATCATGGGTGGCCTTCGGGTCACCACTGGCGGCGAGCTTTTTTGTATGCTCGCCAAAACTCAAAAGAGGAGTAGGCGCATGGTAAATTATGTATTTGTAGTGTATACGGTTGAAATTTTTATTTTTGCAATATTTCGGGATAATCCAAATACTTCTTTTGACAATAAGTATGATAATACGGTAAGTAAAATAATGAATGAGTCGGTAATGTTTTTTGCTTGCCTTTGTACGTATATTGAATTTGGGTTGTCGCCAATGATGTTAATCCCGACAATCGGATCGACAATTATCGGCAGCATTGTTGGGGCGTTAGTAGGTTATATAAAAAGCTAGTCGATTCTACTAAAGATCGACTATTACTCTGGTCTTGGCGGTATTTGCTGGCCGATTATTGGCTTAGGGTTATAAAGATTAAATAGCCATTGAGGCTGGTGATTAGGGCGGTAATGGTCCAGGCGACAATGGATGTGGCTGGGTGATTGACGCGTATCCCCATTAATTGTTTGTCGGCGGTTAGCTTGACCAGTGGGATAACTGCAAAGGGTATCGCGAAAGACAACACCACCTGAGACAAAATCAAGACTTTGGTTGGATCGAGGCCGCTGGCGATTATGGCGATTGACGGCAAAACGGTGATTAGGCGCCTGGTAAAGACCGACGACTGTCTGTGTAGTAGCCCGCTCATAATGACCGATCCGGCGTAACAGCCAACCGAGGTTGAGGCCAGGCCGGAGGCTAGTAGCCCGATTGCAAATAGGGTTGAGGTGTTGGGGCCGATTATAACGCCGATGGAGTTATAAACGTCGTTTAAAGTAGTAATGCCAGGAATGCCGCTGAGGGTTGAAGCGGCCATCAAGAACATGGCGATATTAATTAGGCTGGCTATAAACATAGCGATGCCGATGTCAATTCGGGTGGCTTTGATCAGGGTATTTAATCGTGATTCGGGGACTTTGCCGCGGCGGTCACGTACTAGGGCGGAATGCAAATAGACGACGTGCGGCATGATGGTTGCGCCCAGTATACCGGTTGCCAACAAAATACTAGTCTCGCCATTTAGTGATGGGATTAATCCGCCGATGACAGAGTCGATTTGGGGTGGTTTGATAATTAGGCTGCCGATAAAGCCGATTGGTATGATTAGCAGAAACCCAAGGGTAACGCGTTCGAAGGTTCTTTGGCTGCGTTTTTCTTGCAGGACTAGTAAAACCAGCGAAACTAAACCGGTGATAATGCCGCCGACAATTAGTGGTAGGTTGAATAACAATTGCAAGGCAATTGCGCCGCCCATAACTTCGGCGATGTCGGTGGCAATGGCGGCCAGTTCGGCCTGTAGCCAATAGGCAATGCGAGCTTTGGTGTTTAGTTTGTCGCGAATAATTTCTGGTAGCGACCGTCCAGTAACCAGACCAAGTTTGGCGGACAAATACTGGACTAGGCTGGCCATAAGGTTAGCTACCACCAAAACCCAAAGCAGACTGTAGCCGAGCTGTGAGCCGGCGCTGAGATTGGTGGCAAAATTACCGGGATCGACGTAAGCGATCGCCGCTACAAAAGCAGGGCCTAAAAGTCCGATTGCGGTTCGTAGCGGCGAGGTTTTCATGATTTGTCTTTGGTTGAGGTCTGGGCGTTGACTTCGTAGTCGGTGTTAGTTGCCTCAAAAAAGTTGACTAGTTGCAGCGTATCGTTGGCGGTCGCCATCCATTTGGCTGGGTTGCTGACGTTATAATGCGGCTCAAAACCCAGTTCTTCAAGTCGGCGGTCGGCCAAGTATTTGACGTATTGGTTGATGTAGTCTGCGTTGAGGCCCAGAATTCCACCTGGCAATAGGTCTTTGTTGTATTGTTCTTCCATGTCGACGGCATCGAGAATCATCTGACGGATTTCGTCAGCAAATTCGGCGGTTTGGAGGTCTTCGTTTTCTTCGAGAACAGTCAAAATTAGGTTAATGCCAAACTTTAAATGGAGACTTTCGTCGCGGACGATCCAATCGACGAGGCTGGCGAAATTGCGTAGCAAGTTGCGCTGACGGAAGCTGAGCGCCACCATAAAACCACTGTAAAACCAAATACCTTCCAAGATAATATTGTAGGCGATCAGATTGCGAATGAAATCCTTTTTGCCTTCGGTGGTGTTGATATCAAACGAGCCTTCGGTCATGCGGCGAATAAATTTGGTCTCGAAAGCTTCCTTGCGAGCCATGCTGGGGGTGTCAATATGGGCAGCGTAGGCCTGCTTGCGGTCGATCGGAAATGTCTCGAGAACGTACTCGATTGCCATACAGTGGTTGGCCTCTTCCCACATTTGTTTAGCCAGGTATAGGTGACATTCGGCGGCGTTGACGTACGGATAGACACCAAAAGCCAGGGCTTTATTAACTAGTAGTTCGTTTGGGTTAAAATAACTCATCAAGAACGTCAGGGCGTGACGTTCCTCTTCGCTCATCTTCTTCCAGTCCGACAAATCTTGACCCAGTTGGATCTCGTTAGGAAACCAAGTGTTAGCGACGGCCTGATTATAGAGGTTCATTGCCCAGTCGTATTTGACGGGTTTTAACAACAACCCGTCCTGAATGCCGGTACCAAGGATACCCATTACTGGCACCATTCGCAAGCGAATTCTTCGCTTGGATCGATTAAGTTTTGGTCGTTAACGTTGCCAGCGCGATTTTGTTGTTGCAATTTGGCGTCGGCGATTTGTTGATTGATTTGACGCAGTTTTTCGGCGGTTAAAATATTGGCATCAACGGCGTCGGTGACTGGTATTGATGCGGCAAGGTCGTTATTTGATAACATAGATATTCCTTTGATTAATTATTTTTTGCCAAAGCCGAAACCAACTTTTTTGGTGCCTAGGCTTTCGGATTTATTAACTTTAACGGTGCTTTGTTCGGCCTTGTGGCGGGGTTTGACGTGCAGATAGTAGGTGGTTTTGAGCCCACGTTGCCAGGCGGCGCTGTATATTTGGGCGTATTCGTCAATGTCGCGGGTCGATAGGTACATGTTGCGGCTGATAGACTGGTCGACCCATTTTTGGGCCCGAGCGGCCACTTCGATAAAAGCATACGGGCTTAATTCGAAACTGGTTTTGTAGACGTCTTTGATATGCTGCGGGATTGCATCGATTTTGGATAGATCACCTTGCAGGCGCAAAATATCCTGTTTGACTTGGTCCCAGATGCCCAGTTGTTTGAGGTCGTTAACTAGGTTGGTGTTAACCTCGAGGAACTTGCCGTTTAAGGTGGTGCGGCTGAAAATCTGGCTGAATTGTGGGTCAAGACCAGGGGTGGTGCCGGCAATATGGGCGATATTGGCGGTTGGCGCGATCGCCATCAGGGTGGCGTTACGCATACCTTTTTTGACTTTTTGACGCAATTTGGTCCAATCCAGGCGAGTTTTGCGATTTACTTCGATATCTAACTTTCGGTCTTTGGCAAGTTTGTCGATTGTGTCGATTGGCAATAAGCCTTTGCTCCAGCCACTACCGGCAAACATCGGGTAGCTGCCGTATTTTTTTGCCAGGACGGTACTTTCGTCAATAGCGTAGTAACTGATGAATTCGGTCAATTGGTCGATTAAATCGTAGGCTTCCTCGGACTCGTAACTATAACCCAGGCGTTCGGTAACTTCGGTAAAGCCCATCATGCCTAGGCCCAAGGCGCGGTTTTGCAAATTGCTATTCATGGCCTCGGGGATTGGCGTATTGGTGACGTCAACCAGATTGTCGAGTTGGCGAATCGCACTGCGAGTGCTGGCCTCGAGGCGCTTAAAGTCCCATCTTTTGTCGGCATTTAAATGGGCTGACAGATTGATGCTGACCAGGTTGCAAACGGCCGTATTGTCTTTGTCTTGCGGCAGGGTGATCTCGGTGCATAAATTAGACAAATGAATTGTGCCGGTGTTGTTGTTGAGGGCGCGAACATTGATCGTGTCCTTCCAGGTTAGCCATGGATGGCTGGTGGCCTGAAGGGTTAGCAGGATCTGGTGAAATTGCTGACGCGCTGGTATTGTCTCGTAATCACGCATTTTGCCAGCTAGCGCCTGGTCGACGTAATGCTGATAACGTTTGCTGAAAGCCGAGCCGTATAATTCGCATAAGTCGCTTACTTCGGCTGGGTCAAACAGATACCAATCATCGTTATTCTGAACGCGCTTCATGAATTCGTCGCTGATAAAGACAGCGGTATTAGCAAATCGAGTGCGCAGGTATGGGTCGCCCGAGTTTTGGCGCAGGTCCAAAAATTGAGGGAAGTTAAGGTGCCAGTTTTCCATATATAGGGCCGCAGCGCCGGCTTTTTTGCCTTTGCGACTGACGGCAAATAGGGCGGTATCGACCATTTTCATGAATGGAATCGGACCTGTCGAAACAGTATTGGTGGTTTTGACTGGGCTGCCAGCGGCACGCAATTTGTTGAGGCTGATACCAATGCCACCAGTGCCTTTGGCGATCCACATTACGTCTCGGATGTTTTTGGCGATTGATTCCATGTCGTCCTGGACTTCCATGACAAAACAGTTAGACAACTGCGGGAAAGAGCCGCCAGCATTAACACGGGTACTGCCGCCCGGGACGTAATCTAGGTTGCTCATGTGTTTGTAGAAATCAATGGCAGCGGCGGTTGGATCGGCTTCGTTAAAGCTGAGTCCCATGGCAATGCGCATATGGGTATATTGTGGAACTTCGATCGGGCTGCCGCTTTGCATTCGTAAAGAGTAGCGATTTTTGTTGGTGATGATACCCAGGTATTTGCTGAGTTTGTCGCGGCTGGGGTCGAGCGCTTTGGCGAGTTTGTCTAGGTCAAAAATCTGACTGCTCATGCGGGGGTCTAATAGGCCGTCGGCAACGGCGCTAGCGAGATAACTGGCAAATTTGGCTTCGTGCAGTGACTTTAATTGCTCGTCGGTTTCGTAATCACCCAAAATGTCTTTGTAGATGGTTTTGAGTAAAAGACGAGCGGCGATAGTGTCAAAATCTGGGTCATCCTTGACGTTTTGCAAGGCAGCCTGAATAACTGCTTCGTCGAGTTGCTCGGTAGTGATGCCATCGAACAATGTTAACTGTACCTCGGTTGCAACTTGGACTACTTTGGCGATCTGGTCTTCCAGCCCCTCGCTGGCTTTTACTAGTGCCAAATTAATTTTATTGGCATCGAATAACTGGCGTGATCCGTCACGCTTAACAACATGGATCTGATCCACGGATTATCCTCCTGATTTTTGGTGTCGAATCTATTAAAATACGACCAATTAGATTTTGAATAAAAAAACCGCTTTGAGGCGGACTTAAATGAATAAATCGAGCCGAGATCTGATCCTCGGTACCTTTTGGCGTTTTGACTTGTTTACACCATATCTAGCGCTTATGTTAGATTATCTACCCTATAGGTATGGTTTGTCAACAATTTTTGGTTTAAAAACGATGTATTAATTATCGTATTTAATTGTTGGGTAAGCTGGTATCTGGTAGGATAGGACTACGATGAATATAGGCCAAATATCCGAGATGTTGTTGGGTGGAGCGGTAGGCGTGCTGCCAACCGATACTGTTTATGGACTGGTAGCGCGAGCGGTGGACAGAATGGCGGTTGGTCGGCTTTACGAACTGAAAAGTCGCGAGCAAAAGCCGGGTACGATTATTGCCGCCAGTGTTGATCAGTTGGTTGAACTGGGCGTCGATGGGTCTTGTCTGGATGCGGTGGCGCGTTTTTGGCCAAACCCGATCAGTGTTGTTATTTCGGTTGATGGTAGCTTGGATTATTTGAGCCAAACTATCGGCAGTCTGGCCTTTAGGGTGGTGGCCGATCCAGAAATAATAAAACTGCTAAACGTGACCGGCCCGCTACTAACCTCAAGTGCTAATCTGCCAGGACAACCAGTGGCGAGTACGGTTACTCAAGCCAAAGGCTACTTTGGTAATCAGGTGGACTTTTATGTCGATGGTGGTGATCTAAGCGGGCGTTTGGCGTCAACGATTATTAAGCTGGAAGGTGGTATTATTAGAGTATTACGGCAGGGATCGATAAAGGTTGATATCTAAGCTTTAGCTAAGAAAGGGGATGCTATAATCGGCCAAGAATTTATGTATAAGTATTATGTTTATAGCACCGAACAATTAACGGCCGACGTCTTGCTGCTGACCCTCAAGCCTTATCCGGCAACACGTCAATTCGAATTTGAACCTGGTCAATACGCGGCCATAAGTTTTAACCGTAATGGCCGTCCGACGCCGATGCGATCTTTTTCGATTGTTAGCTCGCCGAGTGACCGGGGAATTTTGCAATTTAGTATTCGCTTGAAGGGGCGTTTTACTAGCGCCCTGCTGGACCTAAAAAGTGGTGACGAGGTACGATTGCGTGGTCCATTTGGCGGCTTCGTCTTTAACAAGACGGTTAATTCGGACGCGGTTTTTTTGGCGGGTGGCAT
>CAIOSL010000086.1 GCA_903861015.1 uncultured bacterium | reverse complement strand
CTAGCTTTTGGTAGGTTAGGGTTGATAGAATAGGCCATAGCAGGCCTCCTTTCTGTAATTGAGTAGTATTAACTACAGTATACGGAGTGCCTGCTTTTTTGTTTACTTTATGTTGCAAAGGTGGTGAGTTATTACGATCCTTTGCAGCATGCGTAATTTTATATTATAATAGAGATATTTATGAATGTTTGGCAACGATTACCAAAGCCGTTTTTTGTTTTAGCGCCGATGGAGGCGGTGACTGATGTGGTTTTTCGTCATGTCGTAGCCACTGCTGCACGGCCCGATTTGTTTTTTACCGAGTTTGTTAATGCCAGCAGTTATTGCAGCCCCAAAGGTATCGCCAGTACTAGGGGTCGATTGACGTTTACCGCCGACGAGCAGCCGATGATCGCCCAAATTTGGGGCAAAAAACCAGATGAATTTGCCAAGATGAGTTTGGGTATTGCCGAACTGGGCTATAGCGGCATAGATATTAACATGGGCTGCCCTGATAAATCGGTCGTTCACGGTGGATCGGGCAGCGGACTAATTCGCACCCCAGATCTAGCGGCCGAACTGATAAGGGCCGCTAAAACCGGTGGTTTGCCTGTCAGCGTCAAAACCAGGCTGGGGGACATGCGCGTTACCGAATGGCGTGATTGGATTGGATTTATTTTGCAGCAAGATATCGTCAACCTGACGATTCACCTGCGAACCCGCAAAGAAATGAGCAAAGTTCCGGCTCACTTTGAGTTAATCCCCGAAATCGTAAAATTACGCGACGAGATTGCACCGCAAACCTTGATTACGATCAACGGTGATATTCGCGACCGTCAACACGGCCTGGAATTAGCCACAGAGTATGGCGTCGATGGAATTATGATTGGCCGCGGAATTTTTACAAACCCATTTGCGTTTGAGGTAACCAAAACCGAGCACACCAAAGACGACTTGATCGGACTTTTGAACCTGCAGTTGGACCTGCACGATCAATATTCGGCCACGTTAGAACCACGCAAATTTGACCCGTTAAAACGGTTTTTCAAGATATATATTCGTGATTTTGCCGGCGCCAGCGAACTTCGCAGTCAGTTGATGCTAACCAAAAGTACTGACGAAGTCCGCGAGCTTTTAGCCTCGGCGATGGCGGCGACGCAACTCGGCAACCTTTAGACGGACCGCATGGCGATCGACTAATTGGTGAGCCTGATCAAGCTCGATTTGGCTGGACGCCTGGTTGCGCTCGGCAATCGCCCGATCCAATGCCAATTTAGCCTCGGATTCAACAATATCATCGCCGTGATCGGCTTCGTCAACTAGTACCCGGACTGAATTTTGAGATATCTCGACAACACCGCCAGATATGGCAAACAACTCTAATTTGTCGTCGCTATCACCCTTGTTGTTGCGGACTGAAATAGCGCCAGGAACCGCCAAAGCCACCAGCGGTTCGTGGCCTGGAAAGACCGCAATCTCGCCCTCGGAGGTCGGAATAACGACCTCGTAAACTTCTCGGTCCATCTTGACACCCAACAACGTCACTAGTTTGAGGTTCATCGTAGTTAATCCTTTTTGTCGGCCAAAGTGCCGTTAACCATATAGAACCAATCTTCGGGTTTGTGGTCGTATTTTCCGGCCAAAATATCACCAAAGTCTTTGATGGTATCCTCGAGCTTGACGTAAGAACCCGGGTTGCCGGTGAACTTTTCGGCCACAAAGAACGGTTGCGACAGATAGCGCTGAATGCGGCGCGCCCTGGCAACAGTTTGCTTTTGGTCATCCGAAAGTTCTTCCATACCAAGGATGGCGATGATATCTTGCAATTCTTTGTATTGCTGCAAAATTCGCTGCACTTCACGGGCGATTCGGTAGTGTTCTTCGCCAACAACCTCTGGGTCAAGACTGGTCGAGTTGCTGTCGAGAACGTCAACCGCCGGGTAAATACCGATTTCGGTCAAAGCGCGGTTCATAACGATAGTCGCGTCAAGGTGAGCAAAAGTTGCCGCTGGAGCTGGGTCGGTAAGGTCGTCGGCCGGCACATAAACTGCCTGAACCGAGGTGATCGAACCTTTTTTGGTACTGGTGATGCGCTCTTGCAATGCACCCATTTCTTGCTGGAGGTTTGGCTGGTAACCGACGGCTGATGGCAAACGGCCAAGTAGAGCCGACACCTCGGCGCCGGCCTGAGTATAACGGAAGATATTGTCGATAAACAACAAGACATCCTTGCCTTGGTCGCGGAATGTTTCGGCTATCGCCAGACCCGACAGGGCGACGCGCAAGCGAGCTCCTGGTGGTTCGTTCATCTGACCAAAGACGAGGCTGGTTTTGTCCAAAACGCCCGCCTCTTGCATTTCGTGATAGAGGTCGTTACCCTCGCGAGTACGCTCACCAACACCGGCAAAAACCGAGTTACCACTGTGGAATTT
>CAIOSL010000085.1 GCA_903861015.1 uncultured bacterium | reverse complement strand
GACCATGAATCTTTAAAGTACCGACCGATAGCCTTGATAAAACCAAATGGTTTTAGGATTTTGCTAAAGGTCTTTGCGATCTTGCCCGCTTTGCGGGTCGACTTATCGGATGTCGTTTTGTTTTTTGCAAACACCACTTATACTCCTCAATTTAAATAGTCTGCCTAGGCAGACTGTCAAGTAACAGTATAATTTACTGTGGTCACGAAGTCAAGGTTTAATCACCCAGCCGCGGCAACGAGAATGAAAAAGTTGAACCATGGTCCAGGCGGCTAGTGACCTGGATCGTAGTGCCAAGTTTGTGGGCCAGCTTGGCCGAAACGTATAGCCCCAGGCCGGTGCCGCTGGTTTCGCGAGTGCGGTAATCCTCGCTGCGATAGAACTTGCGGAAGATCTTGGTTTGGTCAGATTTGCTGATACCAATACCGGTGTCTTTGATTGAAAAAATTATGTCCGAACCCGATCGTTTTATATCGAGAGTGATACCGCCCTTTTTGGTGTATTTGATCGAGTTGGTAATAAAGTTCTGAATCATTTCCTCGAGGTACAGGCGGCTGGCTTTGACTTTGCCGAGCTTTGGGAATAGGTCGAGATCGAGCGTTAACCCCTTCTCTTTAGCGGGTTTGGTGTATTTGTCGAGCATTTTGTTGGCTAGCTCGCGAACATCGATCTCTTCGGCCTCGTCGGCGACGCCACGTTCGGCCCTCGACAGCGCGCTTAGGTCGTTAACCATGCTGGCCAAAAACAAGACTTGGTCATGGGCCATCTTGATCGAGTCGGATAGCATCTTTGGGGTTACATTTGGATGCTCCATCATGACTTGGACGTTAGATATAGTGCCTTCGGCGATGGTAATTGGCGTACGTAACTCGTGGCTGATAACGCTAACAAATTCGTCACGTTCTTCCTCGAGACTTTTGGCTTTGGTGATGTCGCGCATGATGACAATATAACCATCGCTGTCGGCTTTTGCTTTGTTGTGTTTAAAGCTGCTGCGGATTGGCGAATAAGTAATCTCAATCCGAATTTTTTCACCGTCCTTGTATGCATAAATCAAGTCATCGCGTTTAATGACTGACTTAGCGGCTTGGAAAGCTTGATATATACTGACGGTGTTGCCGTCTTTGTCGGTTAATGGCAAGATTGCGTCGACGTGACGGCCGATCAGACCGTCGTTGGTATCCAAAAGTTCGAGACTGGCGGCGTTATAGATGCGGATAATACCATGGCCATCGGTACTAAAGACACCGTCCGACATGTTGTTGATGATAGTTAATACCTGATCGCGTTGCAGTGATTCTTCGTCCTCGACTCGTTCCAATGCTTCGCTGACGGCATCTTTGGTGCGGGTGGCGGACATAATTATCATGCCGAGCGCCAAAATTGCCGACAATGACAACAGGTCATAGATATATATGTCGCCATCGATCGGCATCCACATATAAATATCGAATCCAACGACTAGCGAGAATGTTAGGGCGCTCAGTTGCAGACCGCGTTCCGAAAAATATGAAAACGAGGCGATCATTAGCAACACCCAGACGGCGGTCATCGGTGATGATACGCCGGCTATAAATATCAAGTAAATAGCGGTCAATATATGGTATATGACGACTCTGGCGATATTGTCGCGTTTGGACTGAATGGGCAGCGCAAACTGCACCAGGCTCAAAACCAACCAGCAAAAAGCCAAAACATATAATGCTAGCGGGTTGATGGTGTGTCGAACATTGATGATGTCGTACTGTGCCAAGACGCCGTAGCCTATCAAAACGATAGGTATAAAGAGACCAGCGTATCGCAGTAAACCTGATAGTCGCGGTGCGTAGATTGATTCCACCTTATACATCTTGTGCTTATTATACACGGCACGATATTTTTTAAATAGACGGATTTTGGAGTTTTAGGGCTCGCCTGTGACTTTTGTAGTTTGGGTCACCTTGAGCGACCAGCGACCAAAACGATTGACTGTGGTTCATTTGTTTGGTGTGTGACAATTCGTGAATAATTACATAATCGATTAATTCGAATGGCAGTTTCATTAGTGCGATATTCAGGCTGATCGTACCGTTACTACTGCAACTGCCCCATCGGCCGCTGGCGTGCGAAAAACGAACTTTTGTGTATCGATAGCCATATTTTTCAGCCAAAAAAGTCAGGCGCTTGGGTAAATAACTCTTGGCTTCGGTGCGAAGTGCTGCCAGAACAGCTGTATGGATTTGATTGCTGACGTCCGGGCTGTCGATGGTTAATTGTGGCGGTAATTTGACGATAATTTGCAATCCGTGCTTGTCAACACTGGTCGACGAGCCGTTGGCGGGCTGAATTATTAATGTGTGGCTTTTGCCGATTTGCATACCGTTTTGGTATTGGTGTTCGGGTTTGCTGCTGTTTAAGATATGGCGCAATTGTTCGCGCGAGTTTTTAAGCAAACGTTTTACTAAAATTGTCGGTGCATACAGTGGTATCGAGGCGCGCAAAGTTCCGTCTGGCGCCAACCTAACACTAACTTGGGTCGCACGTGGACTGCGACGGACGGTAACTTTGCCGAACTCGTCGTCATAAATGACTGGCATATAGACATTATAGCAAAACTATGTCGGTGTATTTGAAAGACTATACTTGAAAAGCTAATTATAGTATGCTTATGGTAATAAACATAACCGGGCGGACAGACCAACCAATGACCAAAAAAAGAATTTCCAGGTTGACCAAAAAAGCCGAACGACGTGCGATAAATGTTTTTAAAAACATACTAAATCGCAAAAGATTTAACCGTTTTATTAGAATCTTGGGTCCAGGTGTGGTCACTGGGGCGGCCGACGATGATCCGTCGGGTATTGCCACTTATTCGCAGGCGGGTGCCGGGGCTGGCTTTGGCTTTTTGTGGGTTTTTCCGATTATGTACCCACTGTTGATTGCGGTTCAAGAGTCGTGTTCGCGAATTGGCGCAGTAACTGGCAAGGGTTTGGCGGCGGTCATCAAGGCTAACTATAGCCGACGTCTTTTGTACATGTCGGTGGCGTTGGTGGTAGTTGCTAACACGATTAATATTGGGGCTGACCTGGGGGCAATGGCCACTACTACGCAGCTGTTTGTTGATTTGCCGTTTGCTTTGCTGGCGATTGTATATGCGATTATTATCGTACTGTTAGTAGTATTTGT
>CAIOSL010000084.1 GCA_903861015.1 uncultured bacterium | reverse complement strand
GCTAACCGCTTATCTAGACTTTTACAACCAAAAGCGCGTACACTTAGGCTTGCAGATGCGAGTGCCGGTCAGCATGTTGCAGAGGTCTTGAGTTTTATACGTTATTTTTTGAATAATTGTTCACAGACCCCATAAAGTGCCTGTGCGGATTTGGACCAGGCGAACTTGTTGGCTTGTTGGTGGCCAGTGGCGATCAAGTTGTCGAGGGTGGTTTGGTCGTTTAGCTTTAAAACTTGTTCGGCGAACTGCTGTGGTGAATTGGCGTCAAAAAACAGGGCGCCCTTACCTGCTACTTCGGTAAAGATCTCCATCTTGGTACAGATTACTGGCGTACCCATGGTTTGGGCTTCAACGATCGGCAGCCCAAAACCCTCTTCGGTCGAGCCAGTCGCCAGACAGGCGGCGTTTAGCAGCAGGTCGATGTACTGTTCGTCGGTGACGCCGTTATGAAACTCGACTTTGACGCCTGGTTGAATTAATTTATCCAGCTCGGCGCGGCGCTCGGCTGATATTTTGCTGAGCAGATGCAGCGTATAGTCAGCTGGCAGATGCGCCATGCCGCTAATCAGCACCTCGACGTTTTTGTAGGGCATGAATGACCCCATATAGACGATGTTTTTGGTGCGAACGCGGTCGTCGCTGGTTTTTGGCAAGTCCAGGCTCGAGGCGTTATAGACCACTACAATTTGGCGGTCGGTCAAATGCATGTCGGTAATAAACTTCTTGGAGGTGTGGCTGACGGTGGCAACGTAATCAGCAGCGTTCAAAATCAGTCGTTGTGGCCATTTAACCATGTGAAACAGGCGCCAGACTACGCGGATCCACGCTGGCAGATTGGTCGGTGGTTTGGGGTGGCGGTAATAAATAATGTCTTGCAAGGTCAAGATCAATTTGTATTTGCGGCCCCAACTGCCCATTGTTTGCAGGGGGCTAAAAACAACGTCGGCACCTAACTGATTTAACTTGCGAGCCAAGAATAACTCTTTGATTGACACCGGATGATTGACGACAATATAGGGTATATCGGCTGGCAGCAGCCGCAATTGATCAGTGTTATGAATCAAGATAGTGATCGGAATATTACTGTCTTTAAACCCCTGAACAACACCAGCCGTATAGCGACTGATACCATCGTGATAATCCGTTCTGGTCCACCGAGCGTCAATAAATATATTCATAACTGTTATTGTAACATGCGTTATGCCCCGGGTTTTGTTATACTTGATAATATGATCAGACGTACTCTTTGGGCGCTTAACCGCCACGGTTACAGGCTAGTTGCCAAGCCTTTGTTTTTTATGATGTCACCCGACGACGCTCACAGCCTGATGATTAAATCGGTCGCAAGGGCTGGTTATTGGGCGCCAATGCGTTGGTTTACCAAGGCGGTATTTGTAGCCAAACCTAACGCAATGTTGGTTCAAAAATATCACGGTGTTGACTATGTGGCCCCGGTTGGTTTGTCGGCTGGGCTGGACAAAAATGCCGAGATCGTGCCGCTGATCGCGCGACTGGGCTTTGGTTTTGCCACGGTTGGATCGGTGACGGCTTTTCAGTGTGACGGCAACCCGCGGCCATGGTTTTATCGCCTGCCGCACAGCCAGTCGATTGTCGTTAATGCAGGCCTGGCCAATCACGGCTCGGACGTGATTATAAAGCGCATTCATGATTACAGCGACCAACAAATCGGCAGCTTCCCGATTGTTTTGTCGGTGGCCAAGACCAACAGTTGTAATGTCGTCAGTATCGAGGAAGGTATCGCCGATTACGTCACGACCGTCCATCGTGCCCAGGCCGAGCCCCGTGTGCAAGTAATCGAGCTGAATATATCTTGCCCCAACACCTACGGTGGCGAACCGTTTACGACGCCCGACAAATTAGAGCGATTATTGGCGGCGGTTGATGCGGTCAAGCCTAAACAGCCAGTTTATATCAAAATGCCGGTTGACTTGGCGTGGCCAGATTTTTCGGCACTTTTGGACGTGGCTGTCAAACACAAAATTGCCGGCGTGACCGTGTCTAACCTGACCAAACACCGATCGGTTATCAGCCCTGATGACAAATTGCCGGATAACGTTCGTGGTCACCTCAGCGGCAAACCAACCTGGGAGTCTAGCAATAATTTGATTCGTCAAACCTATTTACATTACGGCGACAAGTTAACGATTATCGGTGTTGGCGGCATCTTTAACGCTGCCGACGCCTATACCAAGATCCGATTGGGCGCCAGCCTGGTCGAGGTAATCAGCGGCCTGATGTTTGTCGGTCCGCAGCTGCCGGCCCAGATTAACGACGGCCTCGTCAAACTGTTAAAACGCGATGGTTTTACGCACATCAGCCAAGCCATCGGTGTTGATGCAAAGAAATAATTATTACTACATTCGTCTATTGACGGCTATTGCATCGACCAAGGTATACTAAAGACAGTCATGTGAGTACTGGTTTTGAGCCTTTCCACTCACAGGCTTATATAGCCACTATAACGTTGTCATACTCATTTTAGAGCCACTGATAAACGAAAAAACAATTTAAGTAAGATCAGTAAACAGACTGCGCAAATCGAACGGTTTTGCTTGTCCTATCTGAATTACTCTTCCATTCAATCCGTTCGCTGGTCAACCAAGTTACCGGTTTCTTTTAAATAACTTTTATGGAGGAGTGGCTATGAAAAAAGTCCAAGTTAATGAACGAGTTGAAATTACGTCAATCGGCTTTCGCAAAAATATGATCGCCTATCCTCGCCGCATGGAATTTCGGGGCAAGACCTATGACTTTATCGACGCTGGCCTGCGCTGCTTGGTCCGCCACGGCGAGCGCATCGCCGAGATAATTACCCTATCCGACGGCCAAGCCGACTACTGTCTGCGCAGCGACAACCAAGGCAGTGGTTGGATGTTGCTGAGTATCGCAAGCAACAACATGATCATCAGTGAAAGTTATCAGGCGTGTTGATCGCAAACTAACTTGTTGGCTATTATTCTTTCAATAACACGATCTTAATTCATGTTCTTAAGAGAACTGGCAAGCGCTAACCAGCGCTTGCCATTTTCCATAAGAGAACGAGCTACTTAGCTCGCGTCATCTTCTGTAGATACTTCCCTATTTTGTCCCGGGAAGCATCTGCAAACTGTGGAAACTGACTCCACAGTTGCAAAAT
>CAIOSL010000083.1 GCA_903861015.1 uncultured bacterium | reverse complement strand
CGTTTATCAGCATGATGCGTTATGCGTCGCAGGTTAACTGGCCTGGCCAGATCGAATTGATTTATAGCGTTCGCGATCAAGACAATATACCGTTTATTGGTTATATTAATAACTTGGCAAAGGACAATCCTCGGCTAAACGTGACCTTGGCGGTTAGTGAAAACGGCAAGATTGATAAATTGGGTGGCTTTGATATCAAGACCGGTCGCATCAACAAGCCTATGATCGACCAAGTGGTCGGCGATTATGCTAACAGGACTTTTTATATCTGTGGTCCATCACCATTTATGGATGCAATTGTCACTAGTTTGCGATCGAGCGGAGTGGCGGACGATCGAATCATCACCGAGGCGTTCAATCAGGGCTCGCATCGTCAAACGGGAAAGTTACGCAGTTGGCCCAACAATATATATGCACTGGGCGCAGTTGGCGTAGCGCTAGCCAGCCTGGCAATTATGTTTAAAGATATGCTAGACACGTTGCCAACTTCGAGTTTGTCGACATCGTCAAGCTTGACTGACTCGAATAGCTCGACCAACAGTCGTCAAAATCAGTTGGATCAACTGGTAAACAACTTGCCGTCAACGACCAATCCAGCACCGTCAACCGATGCCGCCAGTGGTATTAGTAGTGGCAGTACCGGGACTACAACTCCTACGCCAGTTACGACCCCAACCCCTACTCCGGTCTATACCCCCAAATGCACAACCAGTCAAAGTGGCCACACGACATGTTATTAAGATCGGTCACGCAAACCAAATTGGCTTTGGGCGGTGACGTTAGCTTGTCACTGGTTACTGGTTTGCCCGACCTTGAGCTGAATCAACTATTCGATGATTTGTGGCGTATAATCTATAATTTTGAACGGCGTTTTAGCCGGTTTTTGCCCAAAAGCGAACTGACCAATTTTAATCGAGTGACTGGCGTCAAAGTGCCGATAACACCTGAATTTAATGATCTGTTAACTCGGGCTAGTTACTGGGGTGCAAAAACAAAAGGTCTGTTTAATCCGTTTATTATGCCAGCATTACAAAGAGTAGGTTATAAAAAATCAGCGGTAAGCGGTTACGAGAACGACCGACCAATCGACTATACACGGCGGCATGTTGTGGGCGCCGAGCGGTTGATTATTGGTGATAACTGGGCCCAAATTCCGTACGGTACGGCAATCGATTTTGGCGGTATCGGCAAGGGTTATCTGGCGGATTTGTTAGGCCGCGAGCTTGGCGGGCGTGACGTAAAAGGTTATTGGCTGTCATTGAGCGGCGACATTGTGACAAGGGGGCGGGACGAGAACGACCAGCCGATTGTAGTTGCCGTTCAAAATGCCGATCAGCCCGAGGGTCCGTCGGATTGGATGGTTGAGTGCCCGGACGAATATCACGCCGTTGCGACATCGGGTACCTTTGGGCATCACGGGCAGTCGAGGGGTGATGGCTGGCATCATATTATTGACCCAACTACCCAAAAGTCGGCAGTAACTGATGTTCGGTTGGCAACGGTTTGCGCCGATAGCGCCGAACAGGCTGATGTTTTGGCGTCGTGTGCTATTATATTAGGGTCAAATAAAGCATTACCTTATTTAAAAGACCAAGGTGTTAAAGCGGCGCTATTGCAATGTGTTGACGCAGACGGCAAGTCTTTCACAGTTGGCTTTGGGGCGACCATTCACCATATTAATCAAGCGGAGGTAGATAATGCGTAAAAAATTGTTAATCTTGGGTCTGATGGTCGGAGTGGCGTCATTGTTTTTGATACACCCAATGGTATCGGCGGCCACAACCAGTGGTTCGGGTGATATTGTTGTTCAGTCGATTCCTGGCCCCAGTTTGGCGCAGTTGGTGACAGACAAATTCGTCTCTTCATGGCCGTGGTATTTGGTGCGCGGTTCGGGGGTTGTCGCTGCTTTGGCGCTGGTGGTTTTAATTCTATCCGGCATTGGTTCGGTGACTGGCCATACCTTTAAATTCTTAGAGCCGATTACGGCTTGGGCGTCGCACCGGGCGCTAGGAATTGTCTTTGGTATTTCGATCTTGATCCATATGTTTGGTTTGTTATTTGATCATTTTGTATCCTTTGATTTGCCGCAAATATTAGTGCCATGGCTGTCAAGTTACAAGCCGGTGACGATACTTGGCATTAATTTTGGGTCGTTGTATGTTGCGTTTGGGGTTATTGCCTTTTATTTGGTGGCGCTAATCGTGATCGTATCGTTGTTTTGGATTGATAAACGGCCAAAGTTATGGAAGCTAACGCATTTGTTGTCGTATCTGGTTTTGGTACTAGTATTCTTACACGTATTGTTTATCGGCTCTGACTCGGGCGGATTACTGCGACTGGCCGGCATTGGTACTTTTGTAGGTTTGGCCGCCCTGTCGTTGTATCGCTGGTGGAGATCGTATTCGTTATGAACAACGAATTAAACAACATGCATAACCCGCTGCGACTGCGACTGTTTTGGGTGGCGGTTTATGCCGGATTGGTCATCATGGCTTTGGGGATTATGTGGTTTGTAGCCGAGCAAGTCAGGACTCACAGCTTGCCGTCCGGACAAGTAATGCTGTCGATCCCGTATTCAAAATATGTTGTTGGGGAGTCAATTAGTTTTACGCTTAAAAATAATTACAATAGTCCGATTTATGTAACCAACAATTGTCCATATGAACCCCTGGCGGTTTATCGTTTTGAAAGCGGGCAGTGGATCAGGCAGCATGATACGACACTGGCTGGCAATTGCCCAAATGAAGATCGACAAGAAATGATCGGGGCTGGCGAGTCGGTCAGTGGTAACTTTGATTCGTGGTATTACTTGTTCAAACAACCCGGTAAATATCGCGTGGTGGCGTTTGTCGAATATTATAACTCTTTACCGTACCAAGAAATCGAAGTTGTGGCGGCGAAGAGCGTTTCTGCTCAGACAAGCACCAGTACTAGTACGAATAGTTCTAGCTCTAGCTCAAACTCGAGCTCCCCAGCGACAACTTATAGAAATAACCACGAAACCGAAACCGAAGACGATTAGCAATTACTTAGCATTATCGCTATAATGTAATTATATTCAAGGAGGATTTATGACAAATCAAAGCAAAGTGTTATATCGGCTACCAGGCCAAGGTAAGATTGCCGGAGTGTGTGCCGGACTGGCAGAGTATTTTGAGTTTGATGTGACGCTACTGCGCGTCATCTGGTTTGTAGCAGTGTTCTTTACTGGCGGTTTTGCACTGTTAGTTTACATTGTCTTGGCGATAATATTACCAGTTAAGGGTGGCAAACGAGTACATAATACCACCGGCCACCACGATGAGTTTAGTGAACGGGTAGTGCAACTAGGTCATGACATCGAGGAGAGCCACGGTGTTAGTACGGCACGTAATTACTTTGGGCTGAGCTTGATCATCTTTGGAGTTTGGCTGCTGCTAGCCCAATTTGTACCGGATTGGGTCCAGATACGCTGGGATTATATTTGGCCGATGATTTTGATCGTACTGGGTTTGTCGGTTGTTGCTAGGAGGCGCTAATGGACGATCACAAAACCGATAGTGATCAACTGAACGAGGCCTTGTCGAGCCAGACTGGCCAGCCGCACAAAAGTAATAGTCATTGGCATTTGGGCAAAGTATTTTGGGGATTGTTACTGATACTGATCGGTGGCTTGATGTTGGCCGGCAACTTGGGTATTGTAAACGCCAACCTGGCTAATTTGTGGCGCTTGTGGCCACTAATTATCGTGGCGGTCGGGTTATCGATCTTGTCGATCAAACATATAATTAGTCGGGTGGTGACGTCGATTTTTGTAGTGATTGTCTTGGTTATAGTGGCGCTGGTGGTAACCGGTAACTTTCCGGGTAGTCAACCGCTCAAGTCATACGACGTTACTATCAATAAAACTAATTCGAGCGTACAACAGACGAGCCTGAATTTAAAAGCTGGCGCTAGTACGATTAACATTGGCAGTGCCGATCAGCCGGCATTGGCAGCGGTTAAGTTTCAAAGCAATGTAACAAAATTATCCAGCAGCACTAACATTAATGGTTCAACTCAACAGATTGATTTGGGTATGAACGCTAATATTGACGGCCATTGGTGGTCGGGTGACGCGCGAAGTATTTGGACGATCAACCTCAATCGTACATTACCGCTGTCGTTAAATATTGATTCGGGTGCTAGCGACATGAACATCGATCTCTCGCAGGTACGCACCAAAGATATCAATGTGAAGACTGGTGTTAGTCGATTGGACTTAAAATTAGGTGGTAGCGAGGACATAACAACAGCCAATATTGACTCGGGCGTTAGCTCGATCACAGTCCATGTGCCTAATGGCGTCGGTGTTCAGCTAAAATTGGACAGTGGCTTGACGATCAAGAACTTGGCGGATTTGTCGTCAACTGGCGATAAGCTTTACGAGTCGGCTGGCTACAATCAATCGTCGCACAAGAGCAATATTGTCGGCAAGTTGGGTCTTTCGTCGTTTACGATTGAACGATACTAAATAGACAGTAATAACCTTTGCAGCAGTAATGCTTTTGCTGTATCATTAGTATGACTGGTATGAAATAATATAAAAATCATAGGCTAGCTATGAATGGAAGGGTTATCCGAGAGTGAACAAGTTGGCGAAGTATTTTAAACCTTATGTATTGATGCTTTTGGTATTGGTAGTTTTTGTTAGTGGTCAGGCCTATGTCAATTTAACTTTGCCTGATTATATGTCCAAGATTATCAATGACGGGATCGTTGGCAAAGATCAATCATCGATTTGGTTAAACGGTCTGCAGATGTTGGGACTGACATTGTTTGGTGGTTTATGTGCAATGGCGATCGGTTTTATCGCGGCCAGAATTGCCACGGGTTATGTTCACAAGTTGCGCAGCGCTGTCTTTATGCAGGTGGAGCGCTTCTCGCTAGCTGAATTTAATAGCTTTTCGTCATCATCGCTCACCACCAGGGCAACCAACGACATGCAGCAAATACAGACCGTCATGGCGATGGTCCTTCGGATGGCTTTTTTGGCGCCATTCATGGGCGTTGGGTCGATTATTAAGGCCTTTCAGTTAGCGCCTTCGATGTCGTGGATTATTTTGGCGTCGGTCGGAGCATTGGTGCTAATGATCGTTATGTTGTTTTTTGTGGCAATCCCCAAGTTTACGATTATTCAAAAGTTGGTTGATAAACTCAGTCTGCAAACGCGTGAGATGTTGACTGGCATACGGGTTATACGGGCTTACAACAACGATCATCGCGAACAGTCAAAATTTGATGAGACTAACCAGCAATCGATCAACCTAAATATATTTGTCAACCGAGTCATGATGTTGATGCAACCGGTTATGACCTTGATTATGGGCCTAGCGTCGATGGCGGTGGTTTGGGTTGGCGCATATGCGATCAGTGACGGCAGCCTCAAGGTCGGTAATTTGCTAGCGTTGATGCAATACGTTATGCAAACAATCATGGCCTTTTTGATGATCTCGTTTGTCTTTATTATGGTGCCGCGAGCAGCGGTTTCAGGGCGACGAATTAACGAAGTTTTGAGTGTCAAACCAACGATTAGCGACCCGAAAAAAGTAAAGCATCTGCCAAAACGTATTAATGGCAAAGTAGAATTTAAAGACGTAAATTTTGGCTATTCGGGGTCCAAGCAACTGGTCTTGAGCGGCGTGTCGTTTGTAGCCGAGCCAGGACAAACCACGGCAATTATTGGTGGCACTGGTAGTGGTAAGTCGACGTTAGTTAATTTGATACCACGACTATACGATGTAACTAGCGGGTCGATCACGATTGACGGCATCGATATTCGAGATATCAAACAAGCTGAGTTGCGCCAACATATTGGCTATATCCCGCAAAAAGCCTCGTTGTTTTCGGGTACGATCAAAAGCAATATTACCTACGGCAGTTACGATGCGACTGATAGCGATATGCAGGCAGCGGCATCGACGGCCCAGGCGACCGAATTTATTAGTGGCTTGCCGGAACAATTCGATAGCTCGGTTGCGCAGGCTGGCAATAACTTGTCGGGCGGCCAAAAGCAACGCTTGTCGATTGCTCGGGCCTTGGCTAAAAAACCAGAAGTTTATTTGTTTGACGACAGTTTTTCGGCGCTCGACTTTAAGACCGACGCGGCATTACGGCAGGCGTTAAACCAAGAAATAACCAAAGCCACATTAATTATTGTTGCCCAGCGCATCAGCACGATTATGCAAGCGGACAAGATAATTGTGTTGGATGATGGTCAAATTGTAGGCGTCGGTACTCATCAAGAATTAATCAAAACATCAAAAGTTTATCGAGAAATTGCCGAGTCGCAACTTTCGGCGGCCGAACTGGGGGAGGATAAGTAATATGGAAAAGAAACAACCGGTTAGTGGCGGTTTTAGAGGGCCGATGGGCGGTATGCGCGGAGGCACACCCGAGAAGCCAAAAAACTTTAAAAAGACGATGAAGACGATCTTGGTTTATCTGCGTCCATATTGGGTGCGTCTGGGTTTTGTGGCAGTTGCGGCGATTATCAGTACGATTTTTGCGATCGCCAGCCCACGTATTTTGGGCAATATGACCAACGAAATCATCAAAGGTTTGATGGGCCACAAGGGCATTGATTTTGGCGCCATCGCCGGAATTGGGTTTTGGCTGATTGGTCTGTATATCGTCAGCGCATTGTTTAGTTATTTGCAAAGTTGGTTGATGACGACGATATCGCAAAAAATTACCTATGCCTTCCGACGGGATATTTCGCACAAAATATCAAAGTTGCCGTTGAGTTATTTTTCGAATCACGAAAACGGACAAGTCGTTAGTTATGTCACCAATGACGTTGAATCGATTAGTCAAAACCTGAATCAGGGTATGACCCAGATCGTAACGTCGCTAATAACTATCATCGGAATCTTGGCGATGATGATTAGTATCAGTTGGGAGATGACGATAATCGCGCTGCTGGTGCTGCCGGTCAGCATGACTTTGATCGGGTTTGTGGTCAAGCGGTCACAGCGCTATTATGACGCTCAGCAAGCCGCTTTGGGTGAGATGGATGGCCACATCGAAGAGATGTTCTCGAACCATGCCATTGTCAAAACATATAACGGCGAGAGTCGTTCGATTGAACGATTTAACGACATTAGCCACAAATTACGCAGTAGTGGCTGGAAGTCGCAATTCTTGTCGGGGTTGATGATGCCAATGATGCAGTTCATCAGCAATATCGGCTACGTTGCGGTGGCGGTGGTTGGTGGTTGGTTGGCTGTGAATGGCCGACTGGGTATCGGCGACATTCAGGCGTTTATTCAGTACATGAATCAGTTTACGCAGCCAATATCGCAAACGGCCAATATCGCCAACGTTTTGCAGTCAACGGCAGCCGCGGCCGAACGAATTTTTGCTTTTTTGGCCGAGGACGAAGAACGATCAGAACATGACAGCCAGCCTTTGCCGAAACAAATTAAGGGCGAGGTGGTTTTGGATAACGTTAGTTTTGGTTACGAGCCGGACAAACTGATTATTAAGAACTTTTCGGCGCATATTAAACCCAAACAAAATATCGCTATTGTTGGGCCAACCGGTGCTGGTAAGACGACATTGGTAAATTTGTTGATGCGTTTTTATGATCTTGACCAGGGTAGTATTTTGATTGATGGGGTGAATATTGCATCGGTTAAGCGTAATGAAGTTAGGCAGTTATTCGGCATGGTCCTGCAGGATACTTGGTTGTTCGAGGGAACGATTGCCGACAACATCGCTTATGGACGTCGTCATGCGACTCGTCACGAGATCGTTAAAGCGGCCAAGGCAGCTCACGCTGATCACTTTATCAATACATTACCAAACGGTTACGACACGGTTATTAGCGAGACAGCTGATGGAATATCGGCCGGTGAAAAACAATTACTGACGATTGCCCGGGCGATTTTGGCGGATGCACCGATGTTGATATTGGACGAAGCGACTAGCTCGGTCGACACCCGCACCGAAGCTTTGATTCAGTCGGCAATGGACAAACTCAGCCATGGTCGGACTAGCTTTGTTATCGCTCATCGCTTGTCCACGATCCGTAGCGCCGATCTAATCCTGGTGATGCGCGACGGCAACATTGTTGAGCAGGGAACGCACGACGAATTATTGGCGAGCCATGGTTATTACGCCGAGCTTTACGCTAGTCAGTTTACGCAAGTTTAGGATTTGATGTGATGACGCTTATGCTATAATCAGGGCATGAGTAATAAAATAACCAGTCAAAGTTTACGAAGATTTAATCTTGTAATGGGTGGGCTGCATCTATTTCAAGGAGGCCTGATACTAGCTTTAAGCAAGGCTTTTACTTTGCCGATAAGCGGCAATTATTTGCAGTTTGATTCAGTTCGGAAAACACTTGAACCAACATCAAAAGTGCTGTTTGATCTTTCTTTGCCGATGCTAATTGCGATCTTTTTCTTCTTGTCGGCTGGCTTTCATTTGATTATCGCAACTGTTTACAACAAACGCTACAATAGTGATCTGAAAGTTGGTTTGAACAAGCTGCGTTGGATCGAGTATTCTATCTCGGCCAGTATTATGATGGTGGCGATATCGCTACTAGTTGGTATTTATGATGCCATGAGTTTGGTCATGATCTTTGCCTTGACGGCGATTATGAACTTGCTGGGACTAGTCATGGAGATTCACAACCAAACAACCAAAAAGACCAATTGGTTGAGTTATTGGATCGGCTGTTTGGCCGGTGCTGTGCCTTGGGTGGTTGTGGCGTTCTATATGTGGCTGGGGGCCGACAACGGCAGCAGTGCGCCAACCTTTGTCTATTGGATATTTGTATCTATCTTCCTGTTCTTTAGCTCGTTTGCGGTCAATATGGTGTTGCAATACAACAAGATCGGTGCCTGGAAAGATTATATTTATGGTGAGCGTGCCTATATTATTCTGAGCTTGGTGGCAAAATCGCTGTTAGCATGGCAGGTCTTTGCCGGCACACTACGGCCATAATCTATGAGCGGCAGCTGGTTAATTCGCTTGATGGCCGACGGAGCAGTGATACCGATTGTGCTGATCGGAGCCTACGCTTTAGTTTTTAAGATACCTAAAGGCAAGCGTTTACAGGCCTACGCTCGGATATTGGTTGCTGGTTTGACGGCTTATCTTTTGGCCAAGTTAATTGGCTCGGTCTATCAACCCGAAGCTGCCCGCCCGTTTGAGATTGTAGGACAGTCAGCCGGTGCCTTATATTTGAATAATCCGGGTTTTCCGTCGGATCATGCCTTGTTTGTGACGGCTATAACCTGGGCGGTCTGGTTCGAGACCAAGAATCGGCCTTTGACTTTGATTCTGGCTATACTGACATTGATGGTTTGCGTTGGGCGGGTTTTGGCGCTGGTTCATACCCCTGCAGATGTAATTGGCGGAGTAATTATCGCTTCGATTGGCGCCTTGTGGTATGTCAATGATCGGCAGTTAAAGTCAAAATAGTGTTATAATATTGTCACTAAGCGGAGGCGACAGTGGCAGAAATTATTCAACATAACAGCGAGCAAACGGTCGTTAGTGGCCAGAATTACTTTTGGCGCAATCTGTTGGTTGGGGCAACCATGGGGTTTTTGTATTGGGGCGGAGTTGCGGTAACGGACAGAACACTCCACAATTTGACGCTATCGGGTGATCTGGTCGCCATTATTGTTGCCACGGTTGGGATTGTAGTTATGATTAATTTGCGAATGACGCAACCACTAATGGTGGCGGCCGCCACTGGACTATCGCTGGCCCGGTTGGCCGGTTGGGTTGATGGATTGTCGACAGTCGAATCAGCTGGTTGGTCGGTGTTGATATTCGCCGCTGCCTATACTTTGTTTGGCCATTTGGCGCGCATCACCAGGACCGAGGTCTTTGTTGTTTTGACAGTTGTGGTGGTTTTGTCGATTCGGCTGCTAAGCAATCTATAGATGGTATAATTAGCTTATGGATCAAATAGTTCTTTTAATGGTGGTAGCAATCGGTCTGTTCGGCGTGGTTTATGTACTAAAGCAACAAATAAACAGCCTCAAGGGTTCGACTGGCGTCGAGTTAATTAAATCCGACGTCACAGAACTAAGTCGTCAGATTAATAATTTGCAACAGGCGGTCGGCAACAAATTGGATCAAAACAACATGTCGATGCAAACATCGATGCAAAAACAACTCAGCGAGAGTGCTAAACTGGTTGCCGACGTTACCCAGCGTTTGGCCAAACTCGACGAGACTAATCGCCGAGTGGTTGATGTGGCGGACGAACTTAAAACCTTGCAAAATGTCTTGCAAAATCCGAAGCAACGAGGTGTTTTTGGCGAGTATTATCTGGAATCGGTGCTGGATAATATATTGCCGTCCAAGAACTATCAAATGCAGTATCGGTTTAAGGATAACGAGATTGTTGATGCGGTCGTTTTTTTGGACAAAGGTCAGATCTTGCCAATCGACAGCAAGTTTAGTCTCGAAAATTATAATCGTATGGTCGGCGAGAATTCTAAGCCAGAGCGCGAGAAGCTGCTGGCCAAGGTTAGAACCGACCTCAAAAATCGTATCGACGAAACCAGCAAATATATTCGCCCATCCGAAAACACGATGGAATTTGCCTTTATGTTTATTCCGAGTGAATCTTTGTATTATGATCTGCTGATTGGCGATGTCGGGACGGGGTCGAGCGCTCGTGATTTGATCGAATATGCCTTTAGGGATAAAAAGGTGATAATTGTTAGCCCAACTAGTTTTATGGCCTATTTGCAAACGGTCTTGCAGGGTCTGCGTAGTTTGCAGATCGAAGAACAGGCCAAAGATATACAGGTTCGGGTTGGTCAGTTGGGGCAACATATCGCCAAATTTGACGAGAATATGGGCAAGCTGGGCAAGTCACTCAGCCAGACTGTCGGCCACTATAACAGTGCTCATAAAGAGTTAGGCAAGATCGACAAAGACGTTATCAAGATTGCCAAAACCGACTCGTCGGTTGATGTATTGCTGATCGACAAGCCATCTGCCGAAGATTAGTCAAATAGGCTAACAAGTTAAACCCCACTATCGCTAGTGGGGTTTATTGTAATGTTAGTTAACGTATTAACTAACAGTCGCAAGATTCGGTTTCGGCTTGGCTGTTGAGCAAACCCGCGATTGCAAACCCAATGATGCTACCTAGGACAGGCGCAACGATATAGATCGCTAGAGGCATTGAGTTCCATGACAAGCTGTTACCAACTGCAGCGATGGCAGGGTTCAAGAATGTTAGGATTGTGCCGGATTCGCTTAACAAAACTGAGGTGGCTGACAAGCCGACATAGTAGGCGATCAGGACTGATGTACCAACTGTAAAGGCGGCCAATAATTGGTTTCGCTTGCGACCAAGAGCGGTTGCGATACCAAGTGCAATGACGGTAGTACCAAGTAGTTCGATAAAGAACAAGTACCAATCTTTGCCAGATGTTATAGTACCAGCGTGTAGGACGGTTGGCGCGGTTACTGACGCGCTGGCGCTAGTGGTGGAGTTCTGCAAAAATGCATTAACAACCAACCAGGCGGCAACTGCGCCTAGGATTTGCGACAAAATGTAGAACACGGTTTTTAGCAGTGTGATTTTTCGGGTTGCAAATGCTCCCAGGGTGATTGCTGGATTCAAGTGGGCCCCAGATACGCCGCCAGCAATTAGCGTTGCGCCAATAGCAGCAAAGGCGAAGAACAGTGGGCTGGCTTGCATGTACAAGAACGAAACTGTCAGCAAGAATGTACCGACAAACTCGGCAACTACTAGACTGATGATTGGTGTTTCTTTGACAAATTTGTGGGTTGATGCGACGGCGGCGCTAAAAACGTTGCCATCCTGAGCCTTGACGGCGGTTATTTTTTCGATAGACGCACTGCGTAGTGACTTGGCTTTTTTATGGGCCATTATGGTTTCCCTCCTTATGTGAAATATGGGTCTAGTATAGCACAGTTACGACCGAATAAACACGAGTGCTATAATGTATATATGGCATTATTTATCAGACAAGATGACAATCGCAGCGAATTTCAGAACCGACTAGCCAAAGAATTGCAGGATCGCGCTAAAGAGAAATCTAAGACGGTCGATCGACCGGACGGTGTTGACGACTCGCAATATATTAAAGGCACCAAAACAACAACTAGTTTGGCGTGGGTCTGGATGTTAATTATTGTTGTGGCGATTGGCATTGCGGTTTGGTTAATGGGATTAAGTATAGCGCGCGGCTAACCAGATAGCGTATAATGGCTATCAGTTATGGAAATAGTAAATGATGTACGCGATAATCTGTTGGCGCAAATTGCGGCCAGCGACACACCACGCGATGTGTTGAAGTCTGCTAATCTAAAAAAACTGTATAGCCAAATCACGACGCTGCCAGCAGCCGAGCGCGGGGCTTATGGCAAGACAATTAACGAATTAAAGCTAGAGCTCGAGGCGGCTATTAACTTGCGCGAGCAGGTGTTGGACGATGCGACGGTCGAACCGTTGGATGTCACGGCCCCATGGGACAAAAACGCGTCGGTGGCTGATTTGTTACCGACCGAGTTTGGTAGCCAGCACCCATTGACGACCGAACTAGATAACATTATTGATATCTTTACGCGGATGGGCTTCGAGGCGATTGAGTCGCGCCAGGTAGACGATGATCAGCATATGTTTGCAACACTCAACTTTCACGAAAATCATCCGGCGCGTGACGGTTACGACACCTTCCGAACTGAAGAGGGATTTATTCCGCCGGCTCATACCTCGACCATGCAAAATCGTATCTTGAAGGCTGGCAAGGCCAAGTTGGAAGCTGGCGGTCAAATTGCGGCCATCAGTTATGGCCGGGTTTATCGCAACGAAGATGTTGATGCCACTCACGAACATACGTTTTATCAGTGTGAAGGTGTTTTTGTTAGTAAGGGCGCCAACTTGGGCCAGATGCTAGGGACATTGCGTAGCTTTTTTGAAACCTATTATGGGCAAAAATTAAAGATCAAGACTCAGCCTGGGTACTTTCCGTTTGTCGAACCAGGATTGGAATTTGCAATCGAAAAACCAGCGGCCTTGGGTGGCAAGCCTGGTGAATGGCTAGAGATGTTGGGTTGTGGCATGATCCATCCTAATGTTCTTAAGGCGGCCGGAATTGACCCCGAGGTTTATCGTGGCTTTGCCTGGGGTGGCGGCGTTGAACGTTTGGTAATGTTAAAGTACGGTATCGAAGATTTGCGTCATTTTGAATCTGGTAAATTAGCGTTTTTGAGGAAATTTTTATGATAGTTTCGATTAATTGGTTAAAGCAATTCACAAGTATTAGTATGCCGATCGATCAATTGGCGACCTTGATTGGTGCCCGTTTGGTCGAAATTGAAGAGGTGATTGACCTCGACGCTAAATACAAAGACGCCTTGGTGGTTAAGGTTGTGTCGGCGTCAAAAATCGAAGGCTCCGACCATTTAAACTTAGTGATGATTGATGATGGCGGCGTTACTGCCGATATTACTCGCGATGACAACAACTTGATTCAGGTGGTTTGCGGTGCACCAAATATCCAGTCGAATCAAACGGTTGTCTGGTTGCCACCGACTTCGGTGGTTCCAAAAACCTACGGTACTGCTGAACCATTCGTTCTGGATAGCCGTCAGTTGCGCGGATATATAAGTAACGGTATGATCGCTAGTGCTAACGAGCTTGACCTATCCGATGATCACGAGGGTATTTTGGTTTTGAGCGATGACATAAAAGCCGGTACAAAACTGACCGCGGTTTTGTCGCTGGATGATCAGTTGCTGGATATCGAAAACAAGTCGCTAACTCATCGCCCAGACTGTTTTGGAATTATTGGTTTTGCACGCGAGGTTGCGGCGATTCAAGGCCAAAATTTTACTACTCCAGAATGGCTAGACAGCAAAACACCCTTGTCCGAGAGAATGGTTGCAGATGAAGTCAAACTCGAAGTTGCAATCGATAACCCCGAGATGTCAGAGCGTTATTTGGCGGTAGTAATGTCCGAAGGTAATGGTGGTCGCCAGTCACCAATCTTTATCCAATCGTATCTGTCGCGGGTTGGCGTACGCCCAATTAATGCCATTGTGGACGTCACTAACTATCTGATGATGTTGACTGGTCAACCGCTACACGCCTTTGATTATGACAAGGTTTTGGAGTTATCTGGTGGCAAGGCCGAGATTCATGTTCGCGCCGGTCAAGACGGCGAAGAATTGTTGCTGTTGGATGGCCGTACGATCAAATTGACAGTTGATGATATTGTGATTGCAGCTGGCGACAAGGCGATTGCGCTGGCTGGTGCGATGGGCGGCCAACAAACTGCCATCGATGCCACGACTAAACGAATTATTATCGAAAGTGCTACTTTTAACTTATACAACCTGCGCTCAACCCAGATGCGCCACGGTATTTTTAGCGAAGCCATTACACGCTTTACCAAAGGCCAACCAGCCCAACTGGCTTTGCCGGTCCTAAAGATGGCGGTTCAGTTGATGCACGATTGGTCTGGTGCGGCCTTGATTAGTCAGATTGCCGAAGCCTACCCCAACCCAAGCCAAGAGATCAAAATTGACTTTACGGTCGATCGAATTAACCAGACTCTGGGCAGCAAATATGACGAGAAAACTATCACCGATACTCTGACTAATGTTGAATTTGAAGTTGAAAGCCTGGGTGACGGTGCGCTAAGAGCAACTGTGCCTTATTGGCGAGCCGATATTCACATCGTCGAAGATATCGTCGAGGAAATTGGTCGTTTGAATGGTTTTGATAATGTCGAGCCAACTTTGGCCGAACGTGATTTTACAGCGGTTCGACCGTCGACTTTTGATGGTTTTAGGGGCAAAGTTCGAGATGCTTTAGTGCGGGCGGGAGCTAACGAAGTTTTGACCTACAGCTTTATTCACGGTGATATTTTGCGCAAATCCGGTCAAGATTTGGCCAATTCTTATCGAATTATCAATTCAATTAGTCCCGATTTGCAATATTACCGCCAAACTTTAACCCCAAGCTTGCTGGAATTGGTTCATCCTAATACCAAACAAGGCTACGCCGATTTTGCACTTTTCGAGATAAATAAAACTCATCAAAAGCAGACTGGGCTGACCGACGAATCGGTGCCGGTCGAAACCGACATGTTGGCGCTGGTGGTGTCTGGCAAAATCAAATTGCCAGGTGCGGCGTATTACCGAGCCAAGCGATTACTTGACTTTGTCTGTAGTAGTTTGGGTGTTGAAGTAGAATATTTGCCAATGACCGAGACCAAAGAACAGGCAATATCAGCACCGTTTGAATATCGTCGCAGTGCAATGGTGGTCAACAAGCAAAGCGGCGCATTGATAGGTGTTGTTGGCGAATACACCAAAGCCGTATCCAAGGCGTTTAAATTACCAGACTATATTGCAGGCTTTGAAGTCTATAGCCGTGAGTTATTTGCGGCGCCTAAATTGGGCGGCTACAAACCCCTCAGTCGTTATCCGGCTTCGGAACGGGATATTTGCTTTCAGGTTGACGCCAATACGGCATACAAATCAGTTATTGATGCGACGAACGAGGCTTTGTCGACCATTACACTAGAAACACAAGTGACGCCAGTCGATATCTATCGGGCCGATGGATCGACAACCAAAAACATAACCATACGGGTTAAATTGACAGCGCATGATCACACACTGATTGGCGACGAAGTTAATCAGGCGGTTAATAAGATTGCTGATGCGGTCAAAACCGCGACTGGCGCCAAGGTGATATAACAATCAGTAGTTGTTTGTTATAATTAAGATTAGAAAATATAGAGGGAGTTAATTTATGGCAACACCACGCTCGCAAAGAGTTGGTATTTGGATCATTGCTGTTGTGCTGACGGTTGGTACGTTAGGGTCGTTTTTGGTAATGGCGCTGAGTTTGCAGAACCAGACTAGTGACAAAGCAAGGTTTCAGCAGCTTTATAGCGACTATCAGACGGCGGTTGCGAACCAGACCAAAGATTTATCGGATAAATATTACGCTGACTTTAGTCAGTACGCAAGTCTGCCAGCGGCATATAGCACAAGTGATATAACAGATGTTGTAAAAGTCGACCTGAAGGTAGGCGACGGTGCGGAATTGACGGCCGATACACCATACAGCGCATATTATATTGGCTGGAACCCTCAAGGGGTAGTCTTTGATCAGTCAATCAGCAGCGGCAGTCTCAAGGCGCCAATTAGCGGCGGTAATTTGATTGCTGGTTGGAACGAAGGTGTTGTTGGTATGAAGATCGGCGGCGTACGCGAACTGACGATCCCATCAGACAAGGCCTATGGTGCAACTGGCAGTGGCAGCAATATTCCGCCAAATACGCCAATTAAGTTTGTTGTAATGGCTATACCAAAAGTTACTGATGTACCGGTTTCGGACGAGTTGCAACGCTATTACCAAGCGTTGTATAAATAGCAAAATTCGGTCTAGCGTCTTGCTTAATAGCATAAGCGCTATATATACTATATTAATAACGAAAGAGGGTAATATATGACTGAGGAAATTCAAGATTTGATTATGATCGGGGCGGGTCCTAGTGCTTTGGCGGCGGCTATATATACTGCTCGTGAAGATATTAATACGATAATGTACGAAAAATCGATTGTTGGTGGCCTGGCGGCGATTACTGACAAAGTCGACAACTATCCTGGCTTTCCAGATGGTATCGAGGGTATGGAGCTGGCTAGCCAACTCGAAAAACAAGCTAAACGTTTTGGCGCCAAGGTAGAATACGGTGATATTACGGCAATTCGTGACGAAAACGGCATCAAGATTTTGACAGTTGATGATCATGAGGTCAAGGCTCGAACGGTATTGATCGCGACCGGCAGCTCGAACAGCAAATTGAATATCCCCGGCGAGTCTGAATATTATGGCCGCGGGGTTCATTACTGTGCAACCTGTGATGGTGCCTTTTATCGTGGGCGCAAAATTGCAGTTGTGGGCGGTGGCAACTCGGCGGTCCAAGAAGCAATCTTTTTAACCCGTTTTGCCAGCCATATTGATCTGTTGGTTCGTAGTCAAATTAAGGCTAGCGAAGTATTGCAAACCGACCTCAAGAAGATGGTTGATGAGGGCAAGATTACGATTCATTTGGGTGTTAACACCGAAGAAATCGTGGCAACTGACGGCAAGGTCAGCGCTGTTAAGGTGATCAAAGATGGCACCGCCAGTCTGATTGCCACTGATGGAGTGTTTATTTTTGTCGGCCTAAAGCCCAACACGGCTTTTTTGGAGGGTAGTGGCGTCGAACTGGATGATCAGGGTTTTATTATGACAGACAAAAAACTGCAAACTAATATCGCTGGTATCTTTGCCAGTGGCGACGTTCGCAGTGGCGCAACGATGCAGATCGCTAGTGCGGTGGGCGAGGGTGCAACGGCAGCTCTGAGCATCAGTGAATATTTGCATGCCTTGGGCCGCGACTAATACGGTCGTGATATAATACTAATCAGTTAATTGACTTTGAAAAAGGAGAAACCGACAGTGGCAGACTTTAATAAAATACTTACACCTGGTGATGTTGAAGGCGGCATCGTTAACGTCGTTATCGAGATCCCAGCTGGCAGCAATCACAAGATTGAATGGAATCGTGGCAAGGCTTTGATGCAGCTGGACCGAGCTGATCCGATGATTTTTGCCAAGCCAACTAACTATGGCTTTATCCCTCAAACTCTCGACGAAGACGGTGACGAGTTGGATGCTTTGGTGATCACTGACTCGCCTTTGCCAACTGGAATCTTTTTAGAAGCTCGCGTGTTGGGCGTTATGAAATTTGTTGATGATGGCGAAGTCGACGACAAGATCGTCCTGGTCCCGGCCGACGACCGCAACACGGGCAATGTCATTAAATCCTTGTCTGATCTGCCAAAACAAAAGATTGATCAGATTACGCATCACTTTAACCACTACAAGGATCTTAAAAAACCTGGTTCAACAGAGGTTAAAGATTGGGGTGACGAGAACGAAGCCAAAGCTGTTATCTACCAGGCTATCGAGCGCTGGAATAACCAGTAAAATATCGTAAAAACAATAACAAGCGCCTCGGTAAAACAGGCGCTTGTTATTTTTTGCGCGGATTGGCTTTGGTGTAGATTATGTTCTTGACACTGTTGTAGATCGACGAAATGTCATGCTGGCCTAGCTGAGTTCGCAATTTGTTGCGGGCATGAGTGGTGGTTACTAGATCTTTCCAATCCTGTTTGGGCAGGGATAATTTGCGGGTGATAACTTCGACAATATCGCCATTTTGCAATGGCTTGTCGAACGGATGGATCATGCCGTTAACCCTAAAGCTATAGGCATGTTTGGCAATATCACTGTGCACCAAGTAGGCAAAGTCGAGTGGCAAGGCGCCTTCGGGTAGGTTATAGATATCACCTTTGGGCGAGTGAACAAATATGCGATTACCGAACAAGTCAACGTTTAATTGATCAGGCGAGATTTCCTCGTCATTCTTCAATTTGGTAACGACTTCTTGCATTTGTGTGATCCATTGCATGTTGCTTGGCAGGGTCGAGCTGTGACGTTTTTCGGTGTAGCCTTTGGTGGTTTTTTGTTCGTTATAGTGAAAGCTGGCGGCCAAACCACGTTCGGCAAATTCGTGCATGTCGTAAGTGCGTATCTGAAACTCGACAATTTGTTTGTTGCGAGTAATAACGGTGGTGTGTAAACTTTGATAGCCGTTTGGTTTAGGGATAGCGATGTAATCTTTAATGCGGTTAATCATCGGTTGGTAGAGGTCGTGCAATATACCCAGTACCAGGTAACAATCTTCTTTTTTGTCGACGATAATTCGTAGCGCCATCAGGTCGTAGATATTGTCGATTTCGCCACTGACTTTCGCTAGCTTTTTAAACAAACTATAGACGCTTTTGACACGCCCGTTAACCTCGGCTTTTAGACCGTATTTTTTTAACTCAGCCTCGACTTCAAGTTTGACTTCACCCAGTTTGCGGGTGCTTTTGCCTAACTTCTTTTTCAGTAGTCCTTTAAGGCGTTTGTACTCGGGCGGATTGAGATAGCTAAAGGCCAGCTCTTCTAGCTCAACCCTAACGCGGCCCATACCCAGGCGATCGGCCATCGGCGCAAAGACCTCGAGGGTTTCGCGGGCAATTTTGAGCTGTTTTTCGCGCGACATGTATTGCAGGGTTGACATATTGTGCAAACGGTCAGCCAGTTTGATGATAATTACCCGAATATCCTGACCGACAGCTATCAAAAGTTTGGATAAATTGTCTTTGGTGCGTGGCAGGTAATTTTCGAGGTTTTGCATGCCGGCGCGGGCCTGAGATACTTTGGTGACGCCGTCAACCAAAAAAGCGACATCATGGCCAAACAAATTCTCGATTTGGTCCAGGCTGATTTCGGTATCTTCGACAGTGTCGTGCAAAATGCCGGCAATGACGCTATCGATGTCCATCCCCCAGGACACCAAGATATCGGCGACTGCCATAGGGTGGTTGATGTATGGTTCGCCGCTTTTGCGCTTTTGGTGAGCATGGGCAACCGTGGCTACATCGATGGCATGTTCAAGTTCGAGTAGTTGATTGGGTTTATAGTACGGCTTTGCTCGTACCAGCAACTGACTTTTGTCCATTGTTATCCTATTATACTGCACTTTGCAATAATTAGGCCATCGGTATATACTAACAAGTAGTTATAAGCTTATGCTTTTATAAGGAGTGGGGGAATATGGGTCAGATAAAAGTTGCAATCAACGGGTTTGGTCGGATCGGTCGTAGCGCTTTTAAGATTGCCTTTGAGCGCAGTGATATTGAGGTGGTTGCTGTCAATGATATTGTCGACGCCAATACTCTGGCTTATTTATTAAAGCACGACAGCAATTACGGTACTTATCGACATGAAGTTATTTGTACTGATGGCCGAATGATTGTCGCCGGCAAAAGCATCAAGGTTTTATCCGAGGCTAATCCGACAGCGATATCATGGCACGATCTGGGGGTGGATGTGGTGATCGAAGCCAGTGGCCATTTTAACTCGAAAGAAAAAGCCGAACGCCATATCGTATCTGGTGCCAAACGGGTTGTTATTGGTGGCGCGACCGATGACGAAGCCGTTAGTACAGTGGTAATCGGCGCCAAAGAATATAGTTTTGAGGACGATAGCGTGATATTTAGCTGTGCTAGCCCAACAACCAACGCTATTGGTGCCTTGCTGGCAGTTCTCGATGCCGAATTTGGTGTCCAAAAATCAATTATGACGACAATTCACAGCTATATATCGGCCCAATCACTGGTGGATGCCGGCGCCAAAAGTCTGCGCGATGGTCGCAGTGCTGCCGAGAATATCGTTCCATCTAGTTCGGGTGCTTCGGTGATGCTAACACGAACTTTGCCGCAATTAAAGGATCGATTTGACGGCATGAGCGTCCGGGTACCGACGTCAGTTGTCGCACTGGCTGATCTGACGATGCTGCTGGGTCGTCATACTAATGCCGACGAAGTTAATGCTGTGCTAATTCGGGCATCCGAAGAGCCGTTTTATCGGGGTATTTTGGGCGTCAGTCACGAACCGTTAGTCAGTCGCGACTATATTGGCAATAGCCATTCTGGGGTGGTTGACTTGCAATTGACCAAGGTTGTCGATGGGTCACTGGCCAAAGTGAT
>CAIOSL010000082.1 GCA_903861015.1 uncultured bacterium | reverse complement strand
CTGGCAAGTGAGCGTTCCGCTCCCTCGCCAGCAAGCTAAGCTAACCGCTTATCTAGACTTTTACAACCAAAAGCGCGTACACTTAGGCTTGCAGATGCGAGTGCCGGTCAGCATGTTGCAGAGGTCTTGAGTTTTATACGTTGAAGGGTTGGAGGGATGGTGGTATAATTCTCTAATATTCTTAATGACTAGCTATAAAGATTTATATGGGTTTACGTCAGCAATTAATTAATCTCAAAAACGATACGAACGTCGACAAACGACAGATTGTTGACGACATCAGCCGCCTTATCAAGGATAACGGTTTTAATATCATCGAGCTAAACGACGACAAACCGTGGGGCGCGTATTATCGATTTGATAACGGTGATATTCATAAATTTACCGAAGAGTTTTTTGCCGATCTGATTCCGTTTGGAGTTGATGATAATGATGTTCAGATTGAGCTTAGCCCCAAGATACTTCTGGTATCGCCGAGTCAGCGCCTGAGCTGGCAATATCATAATCGAAGGGGTGAGATTTGGTCATTTGTGACCAGTGGCGCTTACCATCGCAGTTATGACGACGACTCAAGGGCTCAGCTGTCGGCAAAAGTCGGTGAGTTGGTTCAATTTGACGTGACCGAAAGGCACCGACTGGTCGGTATTGACGATGGTTATGTGATTGTGGCTGAAATTTGGCGCCACACTGACCCCAAAAACCCCTCTACCGAAGATGATATTGTGCGTTTGCACGATGATTATAACCGAAACTAGTTTCTGCCGGTAATTGCTTTACGGAGTTTTCTTATGCCGGTTTGATCAGGCGGTAAATCGGGCCACATAATAGATTTAATATAATTGCGCGAGCAACGTTTTGAACTTTGTATAACTCGTCGTTTTTTTATAGAGCTGATACTTAATTTGAATGATGCTAACAATCCTTTGAGGGCTGGTTTGGCGCTACCTTTTTTTATAGCGTTGCCTAACATCAGGATATATGCGAAGAGAAACCTTGCTCCTACGGTAAACATGAGGCTGGCGGGCACGTTTTTAATGAACAAGATCGGCAGGTTCTTGAATGTTTGGTAAACGGTGAAGCCTGGTATCTTTCTGCTAGTTTCACCTTGTTTGTGATAGGCGACAGCTTGGCGGGTGTATTTTATCTTCCAGCCGGCCAGCTGAGCTCGAAAGCTAATGTCGGTGTCTTCATAATATGCAAAAAAATCTTCATCGAATAAACCAATGTCCCGTAGTAGGCTGGTTTTGTACAGGCTAGCTCCACCACTGGCGCTAAAAACCAACTGGTCTTTTGGAGCCATGGTCGCCCTGTCGTTGCGGTTTCTGGGGAATGGCAACCCCCAGGTTGAATACCAGTCTCCGGTGCTATCGATGGTTTTGCCGTCTCGATGCAGTAATAAGCCTGTACTGATTCCGATTTCTTTTGGCTGGATGGCGTCAATAAGGTGTTGAAGCCAATGCTTATCGGCAATCGCGTCGTTGTTAAATAGGGCAACATAATCAAAGTCTTTTTCGAGAGCTATCCTTATGCCAGTATTAACCCCTCCGGCAAAACCCAAATTTTTATCGTTATATACAATGGTTGTGTTGTTGTTTTTGGACTTATATTCCTCTAACTTTTCTTTGG
>CAIOSL010000081.1 GCA_903861015.1 uncultured bacterium | reverse complement strand
TTTTTGCCTTTTCGATGATATTAATAAAATTGCGCCATTCCTTATAGCCGAGTAACTCTTGCAATGATCTGGCACTCCAGTATTCAACTTCGTTGTTACTAAGTTTTATACTTTCAAAACGAGCAAACAACTGCTCGACCAACTCTTTTTTCATTTGCCTACTCCTTTTATGACATCTACTACTTTGCCATCGACTTGAAAGTCGTCACTGTCGGATATAATAATGGGTGCGTAATCTTGTGGGAGGTAGGAGTCGGACAGCAAAAGTATGCGCTTATTAGCGTTGTCGCGGCGCAGGCGTTTGATATTGGCTAGGCCACCAATGATCGACACAACTATATCGTTATCATTCGGGATGTAATTGTCTTTACGCTCGATGATAATGTAATCACCGTCGTGGATTTCTTTGTCGTTTACCCTGGCGTGGTTCATCGAATCACCGCGGGCGATCAGGGCGTATAATTTGCTCAAAGCTTTGACGCCTAATATCGATGGCGAAACCGCCAAATTGTCAACGATTCGCCCATCGGCAAACTTGGTCGCCTCGCCACAGTCGGCCTCGCCCATAACTGGTATTCGGATCAGCCCGGCGTTAGTTTTGATGGCGGGCGTCAACCGGCCATCGATCCGAACTAGATCACCCCGTTTTATTAATTGGTTTAAGTGATGCGTAATTTGAGATGGGTACTCGCAGTTAACCATCTCGACCAAATCTACGCGTCGAACGTCGTCGATATTTTGCAACTTGGCAATATCTAGCAGTTTTTGCTGTATCGGGTTCATACTACTATTGTGGCACTATTTTTGTGATTTGTGTCTTTTTTGTGTTTTTTATCGGATTGATTTGTAGCCGCCGGGTAGGCCGTTTTTGGACAAGACGATTTGCCAGAGTTGCAATTTGCGGGCGCGGAAGCCAGCGGCACAGGATAGCAAATAATAGCGCCACATACGGTGAAAACGCTCGTCGTAGTTGTTTTGTAGACTTCCCCAGTTCTTTTCGAAGTTGTGATACCAGGCCATCAAGGTTTTGTCGTAGTCGGTGCCAAAATTGTGCCAATCCTCCATGACAAACAGCCCTTCGGTCGCTTTGCTGATTTGGGCAATTGACGGGATCATGCCATTTGGAAAGATATATTTGTCCATCCAGGGGTCGATGCCGGTGGTCGAGACATTGCCACCGATGGTGTGAAGTAAGAATAGACCGTCATCTTTGAGTGAGTTGCTGACGGTTTGCATATAGGTGCGGTAGTTTTTGTAGCCAACATGTTCGAACATGCCCAGGCTGACGACATGGTCGAATTTTGCAGTAACATCACGGTAATCCTCCAGGATTGTCTTGACTGGTAGTTTTTTGTAACGTTCATCGGCATATTTCTTTTGCTCTTTCGAGACAGTCACGCCGGTGGTTGTAGCGCCGTACTTTTCGGCGGCATAGCCAATAAAACTGCCCCAACCCGAGCCGATATCGAGGATAGTTTGGCCTTTTTTGAGGCCGATTTTGCGGCAAACCAGGTCCAGCTTGGCTTCTTGGGCTTGGTCGAGGTTTTTGGCATATTGCCAGTAGCCACAGGTATATGTTAAACGTTTGTCGAGCATGGCGTTATAGAGATCGTTGCCAATGTCGTAATGTTTTTGGCCGACTTCAAAGGCCTTGGATTTGCGGCCGGCGTTCATAACGTGACCCAGGGCAACGCTAAACATCAGGTTCCAGTCGCCTTTGATTTGATGTTCAAGGTCGGCGTTTAGGACACGAAAGAAGAATTGGTCCAGTTCGACGCAGTCCCACCAACCTTCCATGTACGATTCGCCCAATCCCAGGGTGCCGTGGCGCAAGACTCGGCCATAAACTCGGTCGTCGTAAACTTTGATATCGTAGCTTTGGCTGCCGTCTATGGTGATGCCGGCGGAGGCGAGTAATTTGGCGGCGATCTCTTTGTCGGATTGCATAAGATTAACAACTCCTTGTCGCTTATAGTGTAATTACTATTATATGCCTGTTTTAGCTTTTTGGCGATTTCTCGAGTTTGATGTCCAAAGTCTTCTCTGACCCACTGTGCAGGATTTTGACTTTGATGGTTTGGCCGACTTGTTTTGAACGGATGATCGTAGCCAGCGATTTGGTTTGGTCGATCTTGACGCCGTCAATTTCAACGATAATGTCGTTTTCGACTAGACCGGCTTTTTCGGCTGGCGAACCAGGCACGATAGCTGGCTGATTGGATGATCCGCCATTTGTGATTAATATGCCAGAGTCAACCGACAATTTATACTGGGCCTTGACGCTGGCGTCGATAGTCACATAACGCACACCAAGGTATGGTTGGACGATTTCGCCACTCGTTTTGACGGATTCGGCGATCTCTTTGACGATATTGCCTGGCAGTGCAAAGCCGATGTTTTGGGCGCTGGTTTCGGTGGCGACGTTGACGCCAATGACGTTACCGCCCAGGTCCAAAAGTGGCCCGCCAGAGTTGCCGGGGTTGATGGCGGCATCGGTTTGGATAACACCGTCAAGCTGTTCGGAGGCGCCACTGGCCGAGTCACCAGCGGTAATCGAGCGCGACAGGCCGGATATTACACCAGTCGAGACCGAGTTTCGGAATTCGGCCAGGGCATTGCCGATGGCGATAACGGTTTGGCCTTGTTTGAGGTTTTCGGAGTCGGCGAAGGACAGATATGGGAAGTTGCTGCCGTCAACTTTCAAGACAGCGACGTCCAAGGTTAAGTCTTTGGCGATGACCTTGGCGGCATATTTGCTGCCATCGTTGGTAAAGACGGTGTAGTCGGCTGAAGTGTCGTCGACAACGTGTTTGTTGGTGATGATATAGCCGTCGTTGGAGACAAAAAAGCCCGAGCCGCCACCGATATCTTGCTTTTGGGTGGTTGATTGGCCTGTGCCGCCGAACAACGAATTAAAATTTTGGTAATATTGCTCGACCGTCGGGACGTCTTTGCTGATGATGATCGAAACAACTGCCGGGTTAGCCTTGGCGACAACGTCGATGACATTGGATTGCTCGGAAATATTGTCGCGTTGAATAATGACGTTGGATCGGCCGTTAACTAGGTTATCGACCGCTTTACTGATCGAGCCGGCGCGGATAACCAGCAGTGTGGCGATCACGCCAAAGATAATTAACATCGTTAACAAGCTGGTACTAATGCTGACGACGAGGATCTTTTTGTTGGCTTTGATGAATGACAGGATTTTTTTATGCATAACTACTATCTATTGTAGATAGATGGTGCCATATGGGTCAAGGATTTTAAGGTGTAAATCAACTTATCAAAATGTACACGCCTGAGGCCGGGGCCTCAACCGAGGGGCCAAAGGTGGTTAAACCAAGGGCCCCATCAAAGTTAGGCGGGTGGCAGTGAGGCCACCGATGCTTGGATAACAGCAGAAATATCACATTTGCCGCTAGAGCTATGGTCGATAGCTATATCTAGCATTGTGGCTTTTATGGATCCGACGGTCGAATGCTCGGCTTCTAGCTTCTCACATCTTTCGATGTAGGTTGCTAAATTGCTACATTTGCAGGCGACTTTTTTACCCTCATGTAGCTTGTCGTACATATCCGCCAGATATTTCTTCCTATCGTTTTTGGTTAGCTTCATAATTTTATATGAAAATAATTAAAAAGCACCCGCCACGAAGGCGTGTACTTTGATAAATAGATTTAACAGAACTTTGCCCTCAATCCCCCTGGCAACTAGTTGTATCGATTATATATTAATCTTTCAGCTGTCGCCAGGTGGTTATTGGCTAATTATGTTGTTATTTTTTGTTAATACTGATTGTCAGCGGTTGTTTGTCGATATCAACGTCGCAAGTGTATGTGTAATTGCCTGCTGTGTTAAATTCGGTCGCCAAAGTTTCGTCAGTGATGGTTTCAAGGTGTTCGGCGATTGCTTGGTTAAGTTCGTCGCTGTCGGTTTTTAACTCAAGGCTGATACGGTCGTCAATGTTAAGGCCGGCATCTTTGCGGGCATTTTGGACAAAGCGAACAACTTCGCGCATCAGGCCTTCACGCTTTAACTCGTCGGTGATGACGGTGTCGATTGCGACTTCGTTACCCTTTATGACCGACTTGACGTTCAGCTCGTCGATCAAAATTGACTCAAAGTCGATGTGTTGACCCAAACTTGGTACGGTTACACTGGCCAGTGGTTGACGAACTTTTAGGCCGGTTTTGGCGCGCAGTGACAGGCCTTGGTTGACGTAATCGCGCACAGTTTCCATATCGGACACCACTAGTTCGTTGATATGGCCAACGGTTGGCCAGTCCAGCAAGTGAACGCTTTCGCCACCAGTTAGTTTTTGGTATAACTCTTCGGCCAAAAACGGCGTGAATGGCGCCAGTATCATGCTGAGTTGAACTAAAACGTAATGCAAAGTTCGGTAGGCATTGTTTTTGTCAGTGGCGTCACCGGCTTTCCAAAAACGGCGGCGGCTGCGGCGAACATACCAGTTGCTGGCATCTTCGATAAACGGCAAAACTGGTTTTAGGGCATTGGCGATGTCGTATCCGTCCATGTACTTTTCGACCTCGGCGGTCAATTGATGAACGCGGCTGACGATCCAAATATCCAGTGGATTTTTGAGTGAACCAAGTGGATCGGACAGGTCACCGTTGTATTCCCAGTTGTCGACTTCGGCGTACATCGTAAAGAAGTCGTACATATTCCAAACCATCGATAATTTGCGAGCTACGTCCCCCACCTCTTTGTCTTGCAGGTAAAAATCTTCGCCGCTAAGTAGTGGGCTGGACAACAGCAAGAAGCGCAGGCTGTCGGCACTGAACTTGTCCATTAATTCGTTTGGATCGGTAAAATTGCCGTAACTTTTGCTCATTTTGCGGCCGTCGTTGCCGCCGACGTTGCCGGTAACAATAACGTTTTTAAAAGCATTATGGCCAAACAAACCAACGTTGACGGCGTGAACGTAGTAAAACCAGGCCCTAACTTGGCCAATGTATTCGACGATAAAATCGCCCGGGAAGTTGGCTTCGAACTTTTCGACGTTTTCGAACGGATAATGAAATTGCGCAAATGGCATACTGCCACTCTCGAACCAGCAGTCCATCACCTTGTCGATACGACTGTACTGTACGCCGTCGATAGTAAATTTGATATCGTCAACCCATGGTCGGTGGTAATCCTCTAGTTCGACACCGCTGAGCTCTTTCAGCTCGGCGTAACTGCCAATAACCTTGACTAGCTCTTTGCCGTTTTTGTCGATACCCTTCCAAACAGGCATGGCGGTTGCCCAAAAACGATCGCGCGACAGGTTCCAGTCGGGTGCTGTCTCGACGGTTTTTTCAAATCGGCCGTGTTTGATGTGGTCCGGAAACCAGTTAATATGCTCGCTGTTTTGTTCTAGCATTTCGGTTCGTTGGCCGTCGATATCCATAAACCAACTGGGGTGGGCGCGGTACATCAACCGATTGCCAGTGCGTGGGTTGTGTGGGTATTCGTGGCGAATATAGTCGATCTTCCAGACCATTCCGCGTTCGTGCAGAGTTTTGGCAATGGTTTTGTTGATCTCCCAAACATCGCTGCCAATCCATTCGGTCTCGGTGTATTTGCCGTATTCGTCCAAGACATGGATGACCGGGATATTGTTTTGCTTGGCCAGCAAAAAGTCTTCCTCGCCGTAAGCTGGCGCGATGTGGACGATACCAGTACCAGATTCGGTGGTGACATAGTCGGCGGCCCAAATCTTGTGGGCATTGTCGCCACGGTCGCCAAATAGTGGTTCGTAGGCCAGGCCAACCAGTTCCGAACCCTTGATCTTGCGAATGATTTTGTGATCCAGCGTGACGTGTTTTTCGTCGGTTAGGGCGCTGCTGACTAACTCTTCGGCGATAATAAAGTGCTCGTCGCCCAGTTTTACCTCGGCGTAAGTCAGGTCAGGATTGACTGCCAGCGCGGTGTTACCAGGTAGTGTCCACGGCGTGGTGGTCCAGGCCAGCAGACTAACGTTATTATCGCTGTTGGTTAACTTGAACTTGACGTAAACACTTGGGTCGGTCACGACAATATAGGCGCCGGCATCCATCGTTACCTCGGCCTTGGATAGCGGTGTTGCCCATTTGGTGTCGTACATCAGTACGCGTTCGCCTTCGTAGATCTTGCCTTTTTCGTATAGGGTTTTGAACGCCCACCAGACGGATTCCATATATGGTTTGTCCATGGTTTTGTAGGCACCCTTAAAGTCGACCCAACGGCCAATGCGGTCAATTGTGTTCTCCCAGGCGTCGCTGGTCTGAATCATACTTTCACGGGCGGTAGTAATATAGTCGGCCAGGCTGATCTTGGTGCCGATGTCGTGGCGGTCGGTGATGCCGAGTTTTTTCTCGACGAAGTTTTCGGCTGGCAGCCCGTGACAATCCCAACCCCAGCGGCGTTCAACACGCTTGCCTTTCATGGTTTGGTAGCGCGGAATGGCGTCTTTGATGATGCTGCTTAATAATGTACCGTGATGCGGTACGCCGGTAATAAATGGCGGACCATCATAAAAAACATAGGCGTTGTCGGCTGGTCGATTAGCGATCGACTTTTCGAAAGTCTTGTTGGTCTTCCACTGAGTTACCAAGTCTTTTTCGTACTCAAGGGCACGTCGTCTGGAACCGCTAGTAAATTTCACCATTAGTATCTCCTTTCGATACAAATAATCAATTGTCATGTTGGAACCCGCTTTTATACGGATGGTACCATCCAACTTCCAAAAAATTCATTCTGGCGCTTTATTTACGTACGGTTTCGTTGTATCAACGGCGAGGTCTACTGGGATATTAATCTTTTCTTCTCGCTGACGTTTGTGATTGATAGTCACTATCCTTTTTCGGGCGTCGTTAAATACATTGTAGCCTTATCTGTTAAATAAGTCCAATGTTTTGTTTATGCACCATAAAAAACAGGCCACCTTTCGGTGGCCTTATGGACCAATTTATGGCTCGAGCCGCTCACGAAGAGTAGCGAACCGCAAAATTGGTTAGGGTTTATGGAAATACACGCATCTTCACCGTGCCCTAAAAGATGAAGAATTGTGGTGCGCAAAGTGCGCTAGTAGTCTATATCAGTCATAAACACCACCTTTCTAGTTTAGAGATTATCAGATCACAACAACACTGAATAAAACTCGTGACATAAAAATCACCCCTTTCTAGGGTTAGAATTGGCCACTGACTTCAAGCTTCTATTACGCAAATTACGCGTAATATCTAAATATTAACAGATGTGGGCACGGCAGTCAAATCACTTTTAGCTATTGCTGTGGTACAATGTTATTGTCTACGTCAACAACAGCAATTATATTCATATCCGAGAATGGGCAACCTATTCTCGAATAACAATGGATGTGAATCTGTTGTTGGCGTAGACAACCTAGAGATAGGTTGTCCTTTTTTGTATAAGAGATATTTTGCCAATGAATAGATTAAATAACAATTATATGCATGATAGCGATCCCGAAGATAAGTTGGAGGATTTTGTAGCGTGGATCGTTGCGCTAACGGTATTTTTGATTGTTGTTTTCGTCTTGTTCTAGTGACGTCGCATGGCTAACAGCTTGTCGATCATGGCTTCATGGGGTACGCCAAATAGCCCAGATAGTATTTGGATATCTTCGTCGGTTCGGCCATAGATGCCATATCGCAGCATGACTGTTTGTAGCATATTGGTCGGAACCAGAAGGTCGAGCGCAAAGGCATTCGCCTCTT
>CAIOSL010000080.1 GCA_903861015.1 uncultured bacterium | reverse complement strand
CTCATGACGTTCAGTTTTATTTAAATGATTGTAATGGCTCATAATCCACAAGACTAGCAGATTGATGATAGATTGTCGCACTTCAGAGTTTAATTTGGGCATACAATCGTTTGGTTATGCGTAATAAATCCGAGCGCAACACAAAAATAGCTAAGATGTTATTTGTAATTGGTGGATTAGCCGTAGCTACCTTTGCCGGCAACAAGATTGTCGATGCTGTAAATAATCCAACTGAATACTCTGGTGAAAAAACCTATACGTTTAACGCCTACGAAGGTCTGAATAACGCCACAATGCAAGTCGATCGTGACATTAATCAAGTGCCCTACCAAGAAGTAACCGACCATATCAAAAACATGCCTGAAAACGCCGCAGTCTTAAAAGACGGCATTCAGGTTGGCGAAACAATCGCCATACCTGAACGTGCATTTAAAAAATAGTTTAGCTAACTACGATATTCACCAACCGGCCAGGGACATAAATCACCTTGGTCGGTTTTTTGTCGCCGACGTATACTTTGACGTTAGCGTCGTCCAGCGCCAGTTGCTTGATCGAGGCTTCGTCGGCATCGGCCGCCACCTCTAATTTGGCACGCAATTTGCCATTAACTTGAACGACCACCGTTATGGTATCGAGCTGCAAATATTGATCGTCCCATTGTGGCCAATGATCGACGTGAATCGTATCGGCGTGGCCCAGTTGGCTCCACAATTCTTCGGTAATGTGTGGCGCAAAGGGTGCTAATACCTGCAGCAAGCTTTCGATCGCAAACAACCAGGCTGGGTTCTGGCCGATTGTTTGATCAGCCTTTAATTTGTAGTAGCTATTGACGGCCTCCATCATCGACGAAATTGCCGTGTTGAACTTGTCGTCGTTGATATCGGCTGTTACTTTTTTGACGGTTCGGTGGGCAGTAACCAGTATTTCTTTGGCTGTGGCTGGGCTGACGTCGGTTGGGCCGGCCTCGATATACTCTTGGGCTAATGCCCAGATACGATTCAAAAAGCGGTATGTTCCGGGAACGCCGCGAGTATCCCATGGTGCCTCGAGGTCGTACGGCGCGATAAACATTTCGTAAACGCGCAAACTGTCGGCGCCATAACCACTGTCCATAATCTCGAGCGGATCAATCGTGTTGCCTTTTGACTTGCTCATTTTGGTGCCGTCGGGTGCCAAAATATAGGCATTGTACATCATGCGACCAAATGGTTCGGGGGTCGAGACCAAACCTAATTTGTAGAAAAAGCGCATCCAAAAACGCGAGTAGAGTAGGTGTGCTACCGCGTGGTCAGCACCGTTATAAAAGTCGACGGGGGCCCAATGTTTGACTACCTCTGGGTCCCAAGCCTGTTGGTCGTTAAATGGATCAAGATAGCGCAAGAAATACCAACTGCTGCAGGCATAGCCATCCAGAGTATCGGTTTCGCGCTGGGCGGGGCCACCACAGGTCGGACAGGTTGTATTAACCCAGTCGGTCGCACCGGCCAATGCCGACGTGGCGCCGCCGTGAGGTTTAAAATCGTCCAGATCAGGCAAAATAACTGGCAATTGGTCGTCCGGTACGGCCACCGCACCGTGATCTGGACAGTGGATAATCGGAATCGGCGCACCCCAATAGCGCTGACGACTTATCAGCCAGTCGCGCATTTTGTAGGTCGTTTTGGATCGGCCAATGCCCTCTTGTTCTAGCCAGGCCACGATTTGTTCGCGAGCGTCAGATGAATCAACCCCGTCAAACTGACCACTGTTAACCAGTGGACCTTCGCCGTGGTAAACACCTAGTTCGGTATCGG
>CAIOSL010000079.1 GCA_903861015.1 uncultured bacterium | reverse complement strand
TGATGTGGGCGGTTTTGCCGTTTAATAATTTTTTAGGAAGTGGTTTGCCTGAAATGTATTTAAAGGCAAAACCAGATTCAAAAACCATGTCGATAAAAACCTTGAACATACCGGGTGTGCTGCCCCACCAAACTGGATGGGCAAAAACAATGTGGTCAGCCCAAGCGATATCGGCCTGAACACTTTTAATATCTGGGCCAACTGGGATCTTGCCGTAGTGGTCAAAACGTAGGTATTGTTCGAGCGGCAGGTCGTAAACGTTGATTTGTCGGACTTCGGCACCGCTGCTGAGGGCGCCTTCGTGGTAACTTTTGCTAATTTTGGCACTGAGTCTATCTTTAACAGGGTGACCGTTGATAATCAAAATCTTTTTCATATATTAGATGTTAACACGTTAACATTAACTAGTCAACAATCAAATTAATGCAAATTGAAGACTTTTCGTCTGATATGTTCAACCGTCGAAAGTACTGCAAAAACTAGCGCCGCGATCAGGATCTCCTCGGACACATCGATTAGATGATCGTTCTTGACCAATAATCCCAACAAAAACAGGCCAACACTGACGCTTTGCAGGATCATCTTGATTTTGCCGTAAACATTGGCGCCAACCGGCCTGCCTGTAAATGGTGACGTAAGTGAGCTAAATAATATTGCCAAAAGTTCCAAGACGATAAAGAAAACAAAAATCTTGATTATTAAATAATTAAAGCCGATAAATATCAGGACAGTCATGATTAATAATTTGTCGGCGATTGGGTCAATTACCTTGCCCAGGTCGGTAATTTGGTTGCGGGTGCGGGCCATGGCGCCGTCGATAAAATCGGTTGAGGCGGCGATAACAAATAGGATAAGGCCGAGGTCGAACCGGTTGATTGATAGCAGCCAATAAACGATCGGTATCAAAATAAAGCGTACGACTGTTACTTGGTTGGGTGTGACGGTGTGCGGAATAAAACCGAGGAATATTTTGTCGATCACGTGATCGATTTGGTGCTGAAGATTCGAATTATTAACTCCCATATTTCTAATTGTATACCAAATTCGTTATTTAAAGTGTTGGTTGATATAATAATTCTATGACAGAACCATCAATCTTTACTCGAATTATTAATGGCGAGATCCCAGCCTATAAAATCTACGAAGACGACCGAGTGATCGCAATCTTGGATCGTCATCCAATTGCCGGCGGCCATACTCTAGTTATACCCAAAATCCAAGTTGATCATATTTGGGATCTGGAAACCGAAGATTACGACTATCTGTGGACGGTAGTAAAAAAGTTGGGCTTGCACATTCGAAAGGCTATTAATGCACCAAGGGTTGGTGTGGTGGTTGAGGGTTTTGGTGTCCCCCACACCCACGTGCATCTGATACCAATTTATCAGAGTGATGACATTAAAAAACCGCAATTTCATGACGCCGAGCCAGATTATGCGGCGCTAGAGGCGATGGCTGCCCGCCTGAGGTTTTAATGCCAGTTCGGATTATTAGTGTTGGCAAAAAGCACGAGTCGTGGGTGGCCGATGGCATTATTCGTTATCAGGAGCGTTTAAAACGCCCGTTTAATAACGACTGGGTATTTTTGCCACACTCGTCACTGACCGGCCTTAAAGCGCGTCAGGACGAGTCACAGCGCATATTATCGCAGCTTAAGCATGATGATTATGTGATTCTGCTGGACGAACGCGGCAAAAACATCGATTCACCAGGGTTATCTAGGTTATTATTAGCGCCACTACAATCATCGCGCCCAGTTGTAATTATCATCGGTGGCGCCTATGGTGTCTACGACACCGTCCATGTCCGCGCTGACTTCGTTTTGTCGCTATCTAATCTGGTCTTCCCTCACCAACTAGTTCGCCTGATACTGATCGAACAACTCTACCGTGCCCAAGAAATCGCCGCCAATCACCCCTATCATCACGAATAATATCAGCTGGATTGTTTTCTAAGCTCGGCCTCTCGTTTGCGCCGCATGGGGATTGTTATGTAAAACATAAACGCCATAATAAATGGGAATGTGATTAAAGAGAGTGTATATTCATTACTCCCGCCAAGGACATAGCCAAGATACTCCGCCTCTATTGCTAGGCCCATTATAGTAGCCATATATATCGATCGTCTTTGCCGCCTATCTATTAAAAATCCCACGGTGATGGCAGATATCGTTAACATCCAACGAATCAATTCCCAATTGAGAGATTCCATATGATTAAATTATACACCCACCTAGTACCTATAATTTATTGATATCTGACCACTTACGTGGACGTGGGTGCAAACTACCAATTTTCCATTTTAATGTAATGTATATTTGAGCAAACGATAGAACTGTCGCAATCAACGATGAAATTATCACTATTAAATTACCGTCCGCCAAACCTTGTATGATAGGGCTGAAAGAGAAAATGCCCGTTATTAGCCATAGCAACATCATAGCTTGTCGTATCTTGCTATTAGTTAATTTATAATCCAGAAATACAATAGACAGTACTACATGAACTATTAGTAATGTATAAAATATTGTGGTTAGCGCTATATCGGACATACACCTATTATGTACCTTGGGCTATTTTACGCCAACCTATCGCTTATATTTATAAATACGACAATCGCGCAGTACCCACAAAACAACTCGAAACCAGCAATACTAATCAAAATATAATACCAGTTAGCGTTAATTATCAAACACCATACCGCAAAAACGGTTGCGACAATAAACGCAAACATTAGCCATATCATTTATCTAGTAACCTCAAGTTGACATAAGATAAAGTTTATGCTATGTTAGGCATATAAACCTAATCAAAAATAAACATATGTTATCAAAAATATCTAATCATGTAACCATCGTCATATCACTTCTCGCGATTGTTGGTATGTTGGTGCACGATACGCAGGTGGATAACGCAATTGTGGCGACGCGATCGAATGTTAACGTGCGGATGGGGCTGGATGAAACAGCTGTCAGGTTGCGACCAGTCGAGCAACACACGCACACACTTAACGAGTTGTCGTCGGATTTTTTGAATATTAAGATATCTCAATCTAATTCGCAAAACAAAAACGATAACGAAAAGAAATACATATCCCAACGTCGTTTGCTGGGCAATAACGTCGGTAGCGAATATCTTTGGCCGTCTATTTAATGACTTCTAGCTCGCTGGTTAGGCGTTTGACCAGTGTTTGGCACTGTTCGAGTTGAGTGCGTGATTCTTCGACCAAGGCAACTGGGGCTTTTTCAACGTAGGCTGTATTGGATAGGCGTTTTTCGAGATTGTCGATCTGGGAATAGGTCTCGGCCAGGCGGATTTCGAGGTTGGCCTGGTGTTCGCGCAAGGTTTCGGCCGATATGTCGAGCCAGGCTTCGCGACCGCTGACAGCCAGGCGTAAACCGCGTGGTTGATCGGTAAAATCGACGGATTTAAGGCGAGCCAGACGCTGGATCAACTGGGCGTTGTCGGCAATTAGGCTGTCGGCGCCGTAAAGTAAGCCGTAGCGGCTGTTGCCGGGCAATTCGGTTACGACAAAGCGGATTTCGGTGATCAACTGAGCTAGACGGGCGAATTCGGCAGCGGCGATCTCGTCGTAGTCGACTTTAGCGGGCCAACTGGTTGTGATCAGTAGGCCTTCGTGCCATGGCAAAGCTTGCCAGATGGTTTCGGTGACAAATGGTGCGAAAGGATGCGCCATCTTGAGGCTGGTATCGAGGACCCATGCCAACATAGCTGGGTTGTCCTGGGATTTGCTGGCCTCGACGTACCAGTCGGCTGCGTCGTCCCAGATAGCGTGGTACATTGTCTCGCTGGCTTCGGCAAAGCGATAACTTTCGACTTTTTGCTCGATATCGGCGAGGGCGGTCATTAATTGGCGAACAATCCAGTGGTCGGCCATGGTGCTGGGTTGAGGATCGGTGCTTTTGAAATTATCCCCCACTTTGCTTTCGGTAAAGCGAGCGATGTTCCAGAGTTTGTTGCAGAAGTTACGGCCGGCGATAACCCGGTTGGTGCTGAAAGCTTGGTTTTGGCCAGCACTGCGGTTGGCTATAATCCCCAACCTTAGGGCGTCCGAGCCGTGACTGGCGATGGTTTCGATTGGGTTGATGACGTTGCCTTTGCTTTTGCTCATTTTTTGGCCTTTTTCGTCCAGGACCATACCGTGTAGGTAAACGTGTTTAAACGGTACCTTATCTGTTCGGTAGAGGCCGAGCATGATCATGCGGGCTACCCAGCGGTCAAGAAGGTCGCTGCCGGTTTCCATGACACTGTTAGGGTAAAAACGGCTGAGGGGGCCGCCGTCGAGGGCGTCAGTAGTGATAAATGGCCATTGGCCGCTGCTGAACCAGGTGTCAAAGGTGTCTTCTTCGCGTTTGTAGGTTTTGCCGTCGATTACGATGGTTTTTTCGTCAACTCGCTCGTCAAAGATCCAGTCATCTGGTTGATCGACGTTTTGGAAGGCTGGAATTGGGATACCCCACGGTATCTGGCGCGAGATGTTCCAGTCGTGCAGGTTGTCGAGGTATTGGATAAGGACTCGTTTGCGGCTTTCGGGGGTAAAGTTGATTTCGCCGTCGATTAGGGCTTGTTTGGCGCGCTGCGCTAGAGGTTGAATCTTGATAAACCATTGGTCTTTGATAAGCGGTTGAATTGGCAGGCCACTCTTGTAGTCGTAGCCAACTGAATGTTCGATGGCGGTTTCACCACGTAAGAGCTCTTGGGTTTGCAATAGCGACAGTGTTAATTTGCGGGCTTCGTCAACTGACAACCCTATTAACTGAGGTGGAACGTTGATCATAGTGCCGTTAAAGTCGATAACTTGGATGCGATCCAGGTTGTGACGCTTGCCCATCTCGAAGTCGTTTGGATCGTGTGCTGGTGTAATTTTGACAGCACCTGTTCCAAAGGTTGGGTCAACCGTATCGTCGGCAATTATTGGGATTATTCTATCTGTTAATGGCAAAAAAACATTGGTGCCGATTAGGTCTTTGTATCGGGCATCGTCGGGGTGAACGGCAACAGCGGTATCGCCAAACATGGTTTCGGGACGAGTGGTGGCGACGACGATTTCGCTGATTCTATCAGACGAAGGGTATGCAATATGCCACAGTGTCCCCTTCTCTTTTTTGTGGTCAACCTCGATATCCGAATAACTGGTTTGGTATTTGGTACTGTAGTTGACGATGCGTTCGCCGCGGTAGATCAGACCGTCGTCGAGCAGTTGTTTGAAGGTGCTATAAACAGTCTTGATCACCTTTTCGTCAAGAGTAAAAACCAGGTTCTTCCAGCTGGCGCTAACCCCTAGGGCGCGCAACTGTAGTTCCATATTGCCACGCTGTTGGTCGACGAAGTTCCAGACCTGGCTGTAAAGCTGTTCGCGCGAGAAATCGAAGCGATTAACACCTTTGCTGGTGAGGACTTTGTCGTAAACAACCCAGGTTTCAAAGCCGGCGTGATCGGCGCCGGGGATATAGATAACGTCCCTGCCCTTCATGCGGTAATAGCGAGCCATGGCGTCCTCGAGAGTGACGGTTAGGGCGTGGCCAATATGTAGGTTGCCGTTGGCGTTTGGCGGCGGCATGACAATGCTAAATGGCTCGCCCTTGCCTGTTGGGTCGAAGGCATTGCTTTGCTCCCACATTGCGTAAATATTGGGTTCGTACAGATTGGGATCGTATGTTTTAGCTAGTTTCATTACCAAATAAACCTTTAGTTCAATGTTTTCACGTGAAGAAAAAAGGCAACACCTATAAACGAGTTTCTCGCGAAAACCCTTGTGTTTTTCTCCTTTTTCCAAATGCACGTGTTTGTTTTCGTATGTATTATACCACAATTGTTGGAGGCGGAAGTATGGATATTAACAAAAGCGTTTTAACGACGGTGTTGTATAATGGGGTTATATGAATCAAAACCAGTTACAAGAGAAGCAGGCGTGGGATGACTATGTAATTGATCACGGTGGTCATCCGCTGCAACTGTGGGGGTGGGGAGATGTCAAGGCGGCGCATGGCTGGAAGGTCAAACGAATGCACCTGTATAGTCGCGATGACGATGTGATTGGCGCGGCCCAGATATTGATCCGTCGTTTGCCATGGCCACTACGGTCAATGGCTTATGTTCCAAGGGGTCCATTGTACGAAGAGGGAAGGCGAGATGAGGTGTTGGCGGCGCTGTCAACCTATGTTCGCCAGGCCTATCGATCGGTGGTTTTGACGATCGAGCCAGATAGCGAAGAGTACGCTGTACCAGAGGGGTGGCGTAAATCGAAGAACCATATATTACCAGCTAGGACCGTGATTTTGGACTTGAACAAATCGGAAGCGGGTTTGATGGAGAATATGGCCAAGAAAACCCGACAGTATATTCGTAAATCGTCAGCCGAGGAGTCGATGTCGATTAAGATGGTTAAAAATCGAGCGGAGTTGGCGGGTTGTTTGGAGCTGTACAAAGAGACGGCCAAACGAGCCAAGTTTAATTTGCATAAAGATCAGTATTATTATGATGTTTTTGACAAATTGGGCGAGCATTCACCGGTGTTTGCGGCCTATGTCGACGGTAAACCGGTGGCGTTTTTGTGGTTGGCGATTACGGCCGATACTGCGTTTGAGCTTTACGGCGGTGTTAATGAGATCGGCCAGCAGTTGCGGGCGAACTATGCTTTGAAATGGTATGCTATTTGCAAATGCAAAGAGTGGGGTTTGAGCCGTTATGACTTTGGCGGGCTAGTCGAGGGCGGCGTGACTACCTTCAAAATGGGTTGGGCCGAGGGTGAGACGCACCTGGCCGGCACCTTTGATCGCCCATTAACCAAATATTATTTTGTTTGGAATGTTGGTTTGCCGTTAGTAAAGTCGATTGTTCAACGAATCAAAGCTTTAATTAAGCTTTAATTAAGCTTTTGTCATTGACAAGCTGGGTTGGACCTCTAGTATATAGGGGTCGATTGGAGATTGCTTGAGCGATTGGTAATATCCAAGGGTGGCGATCATGGCGGCATTGTCGGTACAGAGGTTGATCGGGGCGTATTCGATCTGTATTGGCAAGCGCTCGGACAGTATGCGGCGCAATTCTTGGTTGGCCGCTACGCCGCCGGCGATAACGACGGTTTTGGGGGAGAAGTCGACGAAGGCTTTTTCGGTTTTGTCGACTAGTGTTTCGATTGCTATGCGTTGGAAACTGGCGGCAAAGTTAGCCTTCTGCGTTGCGTCTAGAAGCCCTGGTAGGCCGGACGATGGAAAGTCGATGTCGACATTGACTTCGTGCTGGACGGCCCTTAAAACGGCTGTTTTGAGGCCAGAGAAGCTAAAATCGTAGGCGCCGGACAGCTTGGCTTTGGGCAGCTTGTAGGCTAGGGGATTGCCGTTTACGGCGGCTTTGGCAATCGATGGGCCACCGGGGTAGGGTAGGCCGATGATTTTGGCGACTTTGTCAAAGGCTTCGCCAATGGCATCGTCTTGGGTTTGGCCTAGTAATTTATAGTCGCCATGATCTTTGAACAGGACTAGTTGGCTGTGTCCACCACTGACGATTAGGGCCAAGATGGGGAATTGAGGCGGGGTGGTGCCCAAAAAATTGGCATAAACATGGGCCTCGACGTGGTGGATTGGGTACAGGGGTTTGTTTTTTGTGATAGCCAAAGTGCGAGCGGCCAAAGTGCCGATAAGTAGCGAGCCGATCAGGCCGGGCGCGTAGGTGACGGCAATGGCGTCGATGTCGTCCCAAGTCAAGTTCGCCTCTGTTAATGCCTGGTTGATTACTGGGTTGACGACTTCGATATGGCTGCGCGCGGCGACTTCGGGCACAACCCCACCATAAACGGCATGGATATCAATTTGCGAATTGACGACATTGCTAAGTAACAGCCGGCCATCTTGTACGATGGCGGCCGCGGTCTCGTCGCAGCTACTTTCGATTCCCAGAACTCTCATCTGTTATATTTTAGCACAAATCGCTTGCTGATAGTTTACTGAGAGTGTAGTATGTAATCATATTACGGAGAGAAATATAAAACGGGAGGCTTTGATGCGAGCTGGTTTTGAACGTGAGAGGCAGGCACTATTTGTTAAGTTATTAATATTGATTAGTGTGTCGTTATTCTTTTTGTTGGTTGTTCTCGACAACGCGGCTCTGGCATACGATTTCAGCTGGGGCAATAAGCGGCCAGTTGTAGAATATGTATCAGACGGCGATAATGTAGACCTTAACCAATGCCATGGTAGCTACCAAGTTGAGACCGTAGAGTCAGAGTCGGTACCTCAACGAATATGTATGACGAGCGGTAGCGGTATTCGTTTTGGCAATTACCATACAGGTTATGGGTATCAGCATGTAATAGGGTTTAGTTTTGATTCAAAAGTCTATAAATTTAGTGGACTATGTGGTTTGGCTGACGACTGTTTGTACTTGCCCGAAACTAACATTTTAGTTAATCGTGATGCGTACAATCATCTAACGATTTATAGAAATTTCCTAGGTCGATTGACTTCGCATCTAAGCTTTGACGCCAAAGATCTTAATCACGTTGGTTTATCTCATATTGATTACAATTTTGATACATCCAATCCCGATTATATTTTTTCTAGAAGTGATGGTTATATGTGGGCAGTGGGCGGCATAGGGGTTTCTTCTAACCATCACTGGTTAGTATTTGAGTTTAGGTCGCGAGGCATTGGCTTGATGAATGTCGATACGTTAGAAATGAAACATATAAGCGGTAACTTTTTAAGTTATGATACTGGCATGAACCCGATCGCCGAATTGGCTGTAAGCAATGACGGCCGAGATGTTGTAGTTGCCGGTTGGAATTCAGGTTTAACTATGCTTGAGGTCGATTCGGGATGTACTGAGGATGCTAATGATCAGAGTATGGATTACTTTAGAGCAAACGGTGCTCACTTTTGTGCTAACTCTCAGATTGATACAGAGGCTTTTGTGAATCGGTTCAAGTATGCAACTCAGCCAAAATTTGATCGGTCAGGTGGGAGACCTCATATAGTAAGTCAATACTTTCCCTGTTATTTTTGAAATTAATTTAGCCTAAATCTTTCGGATAGACTGTCTATTCACGAGTCCAATAATCCACATTGTAATCTTTGCCGCTTAGCCACAGAGCTCTGGCGACAGTGGCCAGCTTCCTGGCAACGACACATATGGCGACCGTGTAAGTTTTACCCTCGCTTCGTTTTTTGTCATACAGTGCTTTGAAATATGGATCATAGCGTCTGGCAATATTGCCAGCAATAAATAAACTCCTTCTGAGATAAATTGACCCGCGTTTAGTCAATCTTCCGGTCGAGTTGAGCGTGTGCCCGCTCTGCCGTATTTTCGGATCCAGACCAGCGTAGGCGATGAATGACTTGGCAGTATGGAATCTTTCCATAGTCTGCACTTCGCCGATAAGACTGGCGGCAATAAACGGGCCTACGCCCGGTATGGTCTGCAGTTGCCGCATTAGATCTTTGGGTGCGCCAGCGGCCGTATCGACGACAATCTGTTTTCTAGTAATAGCAAATTGCCTTTGAATAGAACTAAGTAACTCTCGTGCTTCAATTGACAAGTCGTCATCGATGACGTCTTCCAGATGAATTTGGTAACGTTGCACCGCACCAGCTATCTCCCCCAGTCGCTGCTGGGCCCGAGCAGTATATTTTGTAGAGCGATATGGTTCCGGAGTGTCTAGCCGTCCCTCGCCCCTAAGACCCATCCGAGCGATGAGCAGAGCATCGGTTTTGTCGGTTTTCTTGCCCCGAACCGAACCCTTAATGCCTTGCTTAGTCAGGATTGGGTTGTAGACGCGGCAAGAAACACTGACGGCCTCGCAGGCATCGGTTAATGGGTGATGGTAGCAGCCGGTGGCTTCAACTACACAGGTGATTTCATCACCTAAATAATGGCCGCCTACGGTCATAAGATAGGCCATAATAGCATCCGTCTTGTTGGGTACTATGTCATACCATTGAGCAACGCCTTGCTCGTTAATTAAAGCTACGTCGAGCTTACTTTTACAAACGTCACAGCCAAGAAAATACATCATGAAAAATCCTTTCTAATCTAAAAATGAATGCGCCAAAAACAGACCCTGCATTATTTACGGGTTACAATTTATGTATTAGTATGGTGGCAGTACTTTCTTTCGAAGGTGCTCAGCGATACAATAGCCTTGTTCGTTATGGACTGTAGAAAAGCCTTGGCGTGATCTGCTCTGTAGTACTACAAAAGCTCAGAACAGATGACAGATGCCAAGGTTTTCTCAATAACCTCATCATTGATTGTTACCAGCTGATGTTTAGAAAGCGATATTCTCCCACAAGAGATGACGCAACGAGGCGTCTCCCAAGGTTTCCTAGATCGTCCTCCATACCACCATTATTGTACGCCACCTACAGGTGTAGTGTGGCAGGGTTAATATACAAGGTTAAGTTTTTTCGCGGTTTCGTATGATGATAGCTTAAAAACTAAGCAAGTTGTTTTGAGGGCGGATGATTATTTTGCTAACAGGATAGACTATCTGGCGCTGGGGGATTCTTTTAGTAGTGGGGAGGGGGAGACGAGTGATGCGTATTATCTTGGTGGGACTAATGATATTTACGAGAAGTGTCATGTTAGCAGTCGATCCTATCCTTTTTTGATTGCGCGGCAGCTGAGTATTAGTCCGAACTTTATGAAAAGCGTTGCTTGTTCGGGGGCCGAGACGAAAGATGTTGTTGGGTTGGATGATGGCTATAATGGTCAAGGCGATCGGTTGGGGTTGAGCGACATTAACTTTACTAGCTCGGACATGGTGTTGGCTAAATATCAGGCGATCAACGACTTTATACCTGGGCGCATTCATCAGGAAGATTTTGTGGATAAATATCAGCCAAAGGCTATAACTGTTGGTTTGGGTGGTAATGACGCGGGTTTTATGGATGTACTGCAGACGTGTTTGATGCCTGGTACCTGCGAGGCGGCCGGTACTTTGCAGGGGCGAGAGAAAATGGCGCTGGAGGTTCAGGGCGTTTATGGAAAGCTGGTTGATACTTACAAAAAGATTCATGTCGATTCGCCTAACTCCAAGATTTATGCGATTGGTTACCCCCAGATAATCAACCCGGATGGAATGTGCCTGGGGACTGCTTCGTTTTTGGATAGCACAGAAAGACAATTTGTTTATGAGGGCATTAGGTATTTGAATCGGGTGGTGGCTGCGGCGGCAAAAGCGGCCGGGGTCAAATATGTCGACATCGAGAATAGTTATGGCCAGAATGTTATTTGTGGCTTAGACGCGCTGACGGCCGTTAATTTGATTAGATTGGGCGACGATATAATCGATCCATTTAAGGACGTACCTTTTGTTAACATGGTCACTGGTAATGTCATCGGTAATGAGAGTTTTCATCCGACGCCCGTTGGGCATCAATTAGACGCTTTGTCTATTGCCAATTCTGTGCCTAATATTTTGACGGACGATTATTGTGGCAATGGCATGGTGGTTTGCCCTGATGACAGCGTAGTGGCGCCCGAACCGTCGTTATATTGGTTGCCTGATGGCAAACACAATTATATGTTGCAAAAGATAACCAAACTATTGGGCGCTGGCGGTGGTGTTAGGGGGATTACAGCGGCGGAAATTGTAAATATTGCGTTGGGATCGCAGTCGCTGCAGCCGGGTAGTTTGGTTAGCGTCGCGATACATTCCAATCCGATTGCGTTGGGTGAATTTACGGTAGCTGGTGACGGGTCGGTCAGTGTGAATATTACGATTCCGGACGGTCTGGAAGATGGCTATCATACGATACATCTGTATGGTACTTCGTATTCGGGCGAAGCGATTGATTTATATCAGGTGGTGGCGTACAAGAAGCCTCGGCCGGTAGTTAGTCAACCACTAACCCAGCCACAACCACCGGTGCAGCCAGCAGTTGATAATCAGGATAATACTAAAGCTAAACCTGATTCTGTTGCTGTAGTTGTGGCCGCCAAGACAGAGCCTAAAGTGGTGACGTATCAAGAGCCATTGGTTCATAGCGCAGTTCTGGGTGAGCAGTCTGGTCCGCTAAATCAGTTGAGTGTTATAAATAGCCCAGTTGCGCCAGATGCTAAAGACGTCAAAGTTGAGGCCGATATAAATGGATATCTGATTGCCTGCGCCGTAGTTGTCGTTATAGCGCTGGTGATGATATTTGTCACCAAGGTTCTTTAGAAGATACTAGATTTTTATCTTTTGTTGGAATTTTTCAAGAAAGCCTGGTTGTTTTTCTTCGACGCCAACGGCGTTTGGCAGAACCTTCAGGACAATTGCAAAGGCAAATAGAACCGCAAAACCACACATAATTGATGGAATGCCGCTGACGGTTGACGGGTCAACTATATTAAAAGTGGTGGTTGGCAAGATGAACGCCAAATAGCCAAAAGCCATGGCGAGTAGTGATTTGCTACGGCCCGGTAGCTCTTTGGCCCAGCGCCAAGCCAGGTAAACGCCCGCCATTAACCAGCCGTAGTAGTAAGTGGCGAAGGGAATAGTAATAATGCGTTGTGAGCTAAAAACGGCGTAGTTAGCGGCACACATACGAATGTCGACTGACCGTTCGGCCAGTAAGTAAAAGCCGACGAAAGCTGCACAAGTGGCATAAGCAAAACCGACTAGTACTGGCATTCTTTTGCCAGCCAGGGTTACGATCATGTGGATACCTAGTGCCGGCAGCAGCGTGATCGACATATAACCGATCCGCGCCCATTCGATATTGGTTAGACCCAGGCCGCCGCAGATCATATACTCGGCCAGCTGAAAGGTGCCGAGAGCGAAAAGCAGGGCAATCGCTAATCGGACGGCGGTGCTCATTTTGTAGCGCCAAATTGTATAAAACGCGAAACCAAACTCAATAATAAACGTCGCCAACATCACCGGTGGCGAAAAACAGTACATCTTGCCCTTGTATTTTTCTAGCATAATTATTCAATATTATATCGTACTTTTGGAGGCTTGTTAATTGATAATATCCTTGAATAGAACTAATATTGATGTATAAGCAAGCGTAACTTTAGAGGGCAAGCGGTGAATATTATTGAAACCAACAAGTTAACAAAGTATTACGGTAAATCGCCAGGGATAATCGATGTTGATTTGACGATTAAAGAGGGCGAGATCTTTGGATTTATTGGGCCAAATGGTGCTGGAAAATCAACGACCATACGGACTTTATTAGGATTGGTTCACCCGACTAGTGGCAGTGCGTTTATATTTGGTAGGGACGTGACAAAATTTGGAGCGGAGATTAACGAACAGATCGGCTATTTGCCGTCCGAGGTGTTTTATTACGATGATATGCGGGTGATTGATCTGTTGCGATATTCGGGTAGCTTTTATAAAAAAGACAAACAGACGATCGAAAAACGGATTAAAGAGTTGGCGGCCTATTTGGATCTGGATCTAAAACGCAAGATCGACGATTTGTCGTATGGCAACAAAAAGAAGGTGGGGATTGTTCAGGGATTGTTGCACGAGCCAAAGTTGATTATCTTGGACGAGCCGACTGGTGGGTTGGACCCGTTGATGCAGCAGCGGTTTTTTGACCTGTTAAAAGCCGAGAACCAAAAAGGCGCTACGGTTTTGTTGTCGTCGCATAATTTGGGCGAAGTGCAGCGGCTGTGCAGTCGGGTGGCGATTATTAAGGATGGGCGAATTGTTAAAACCGAGAAAATTGGTGATTTGATTGAAAAGAATCACAAGCGGTTCAAGCTGGAGACTAAAACCAAAGTTGCTAAAAAGTTATTCAGTATGAATGGTATCGAGGATTTGGTGATTAACGGCAATGTCGCTAGTTTTTTGTACAGTGGACCGATCAGCGATATCGTAAAAGTCATTGCCGACCTAGATCTGGTTAATTTGCTGGTTGAAGAGCCAGATTTGGAAGAGATATTTATGCATTATTATGGGGCCAAATAAGTGAATCGGCACGTTTATTGGCGCGAGATTAGGGCAAATCGCCGCTCGACGGTTATTTGGACTGTGGCATTGTCATTGCTGGTGATTGTTTTT